>JAFYQA010000087.1 GCA_017547315.1 Roseburia sp.
CATGATTACCATGTCAAACCCTGCATCTGCAATATCTTCCCGCAATGGGCAGGCTGTTCTCAATTCTTCATATAAATACGCAGGTCTTAGATTCGCAAATAAATTCAGTGACTTTCTAAGTTTCAAAAGTCCTGCCTCCGGTCTAAGTTCTGCTGGTAACTTGTACCAATTGGATGTCTTAGCGTCTCCTCCGATGGACCCCATCAAGACTGCATCTGACGCCTTCGCTGTCGCAATCGCTTCGTCTGTAAGTGGAACTCCCACTGCATCGATGGAACATCCTCCCATCAGAATCACTTCGTAACAGAACTCATGTCCGAACACTTCACCTATTCGATTCAATACTTTTTTGGCTTCCGCCACTACTTCCGGGCCAATGCCATCTCCTGCAATTACCCCAACCTTATACTTCATCTCTATCCCTGCTTTTAATTCTAATAAATGTGTAACTATTATATTGGCTTTTCTGAAAATTGCCTTGCTCTAAATAGTTATAAAATTAACAATTGGTGTTTGTATTATAATAATGTATCTTAGGAAACATTTCAACTACCTACGCCATGGTACTTTTTCATGCTTTCTATAAATTGTTGTTATAGTTACATCTGCTATGAACACACTACAACTTATAGTAGGTTATAATACAGCTTCAAACAGTTCATTTCTGCTTTTGCACATTAACGTAACAAGTTCTTTCCTGAAAATAAAAAAGCAGATAGTTCTCTCCATGTCTCCATGAATGAAAACTATCTGCTTTTCATTATCTTTACTTATCTACTATTATGCCTGTTCTGGCTTCTCAACTGCTGCGATTGCTGCTTTCTGCATTGGGATACGGCAGTTCTTGTTGCTACCGAATTCGATGATTACAGTATCTTCTGTAATATCGATAATTGTTCCATAGAAACCACTTGTAGTTAAAACAGTGTCACCGATTGCAAGTTCTGCAAGCATAGCTCTTTTTCTTTTTTCTTCCTTCTGCTGTGGTCTGATTGTCATGAAGTACATAATTGCCATTAATGCAATCAACCATACAATTGTAAATGTGCCGCTTGCTGCAGCAGCTCCTGATGCTAAAATTGATAACATATTTATCCATCCTCCTAAATATTCTTAGTATCTTACGTAACCTTTTCCGTTACCTCTCTACACACTTTAAACATTGTACACAAAAAAATGATATTCGGCAAGTGAATCCTTGCGATTTCATGGATTTTTTATACTATTTAGAAAGGTAGACACAATGAGCCAAGTAAAATCGTGTTTCACTTCCTAAATATTCATAATCCTTCTACATCTTCTCTCGGTTAATCTGTCCCATGTTATAAAGTTTTTCTTCTTTATATGATTTGAAATTGCCTGCATCTAAAGCATCTCTAATCTCTTCCATCATTGTATTGTAGAAATACAGGTTATGAAGTACGCAAAGTCTCATACCAAGCATCTCTTTTGCTTTTAATAAGTGACGGATATAAGCTCTTGAATAACGCTGACATGCCGGGCAGCCGCAGCCTTCTTCAATCGGACGCATATCCTTTTCATATTTCTGATTGAAAAGATTGATTTTGCCCTGATTCGTGTATACATGGCCATGACGACCGTTACGTGATGGATATA
The DNA here is from genome assembly GCA_017547315.1 of Roseburia sp. The sequence continues at coordinate 1,618 of JAFYQA010000087.1, forward strand.
CACAATCAAAAAAGTCGATACCACGTTCCACACCTTCTAAGATATTAGCAGGTGTACCAACACCCATCAAGTAAGTCGGTTTATTTTTCGGCAGGTATGGAACCACTTCATCTAAAATATGATACATCTCTTCGTGAGACTCTCCTACTGCCAATCCACCTACTGCATAACCATCCAAATCCATCTCTGAAATACGCTTTGCATGATCAATACGAATATCCGGCATAATCGCACCCTGATTGATACCGAATAACATCTGGTTCTTATTCACCGTATCCTCTAAAGAATTCAAACGAGCCATCTCTTTTTTACAACGCTCTAACCAGCGGGTTGTTCTGGCAACCGAATTTTCCACATAGGAACGCTCTGCCAATGCAGGAGGACACTCGTCAAATGCCATTGCAATTGTGGAACCAAGGTTTGACTGAATCTGCATACTTTCTTCCGGTCCCATGAAAATCTTAGCACCGTCAATATGAGAGTTAAAGTATACACCTTCTTCTTTAATTTTACGAAGTCCCGACAATGAGAACACCTGGAATCCGCCTGAGTCTGTTAAAATAGGCTTATTCCATGACATGAATTTATGAAGTCCGCCTACTTCTTTGATTAATTTATCGCCGGTACGCACATGCAGATGGTAAGTATTGGATAACTCCACCTGACATTTAATCTGCTCTAAATCTTCTGTCGATACCGCACCTTTAATCGCTGCCACCGTACCTACATTCATAAATACCGGTGTCTGAATATCGCCGTGAACCGTATGGAACACCGCACGTTTTGCTCTTCCTTCTTCTTTTAATAATTCGTACATAATTTTCCTTTCTACTCTTTTCTATTTATCTGCATCGGATGATTGTATCATTCCTGACATAAACTATCTAATATCTCAAAATAATGTTCAAACGTTTTTCTGCAACACATTGGATTATCAATCACCATGCCGTCTACTATAAGACCGATTAACGCAAACGCCATTGCCATACGATGATCTTCGTAAGTCTCCACTACACCAGCCTGCGGTACTCCCGGATAAATCGTAATCGCAGATTCTTCTTCCTCACATCTTACCCCAAGCTTTGTCAGCTCTGTAGCAATTCCATGGAGCCTGTCTGACTCTTGTAAACGAATATGGCCAATTCCTTCTATCCGCACTTTTTCTTTACAAAATGGTGCAAGTACTGCTAACGTCATCGTCTGGTCAGAAAAGTCATTCATATTTATACGAATCCCTTCTAGCTTCCCATTCACAGGTCCCATTACTGTAATTCCTTCCGGTTCTTCTACAACCTGACAACCGAGCTGTTTTAATACTTCTAAAAACTTCAAATCGCCTTGTGTATTGTCCATATGAACATTATAAACTAACGCTTTACCACCTGTTAATGCTGCAGCCGCATAAAAATAACATGCTGCTGACATATCCGGCTCTACCACATACTGCTCCCTATAATAAGAAGTCTCTGCCGGCACAAGATAGTTTTCACCATCAAAAACCACTTTTACGCCAAACTGTTCCATCATGTGACGGGTAATTCGGATGTAGGAACCGTCCTTTTTTTCACTTGTAATGTGAATCTTTAATC
>JAFYQA010000088.1 GCA_017547315.1 Roseburia sp.
CGGTTAATCGGATTACAGATGGTATCATAGATTCTAATGAAAATGCAATTGGAGTTTCGGCTGCAATGGAAGAACTTTCCGCATCTATGGAAGAAGTATCAGCGACATTAACACATGTTAATGAAGGTGTACGCGAAGTACTTGAAATTTCTAAGGATATGAATGTTCAGGCAAAACAGGGAGCAGATTTCATTGCAGATATTAAGAAGAAAGCACAGGGAATCAAAGATGATACTGTACAGAGCAAGAATTCTACAGTGGATATGATTCAGGATATCCGATCACTTTTAGAAGTTTCAATTATGAATAGTAAGAATGTTAATAAGATTAATGAACTTACAAATGAGATATTGAGCATTTCAAGTCAGACGAATTTGTTGGCGCTTAATGCATCAATTGAAGCGGCTCGTGCCGGTGAAGCGGGAAGAGGATTTGCAGTAGTTGCAGATGAGATTGGTAAACTTGCATCTAATTCGGCTGAAACTGCAAATAACATTCAATCTATCAGTGTTATGGTAACACAAGCGGTAGAAGAACTCTCTAAAAATGCAGATGATATGTTACAGTTTATCGATGAGCGTGTATTAGTTGATTACGATAAATTTGTAGACGTAGCAACACAGTATCATGATGATGCAGATGGAATTAATCAGACATTACAGCATTTCTACAATAGTGCATGCCAGATGGAAGAGACAATGGAGAGCATGACAAATGGCATTGATGGTATTGCAACAGCCGTAAATGAAAGTGCAGAGGGTGTTACAGTTGCAGCACAGAATACTGGACAGTTGGTATCTGCATTAGGTGGAATTGAAGCAGAGGCGAATACGAATAAAGGTATTTCTGAATTATTAAGCGGTGAAGTTTCTAAATTTAAGTATATTTAAAATGTGAATTATAAAATAAAAGGATTATCTGAACAAAGATTTCAGATAATCCTTTTTGTTTACTTGAAAACAGATAATTAAAATAATGGTTAAAAAAGTGATACACAGATGTACTTATATAATTCAGATTTTGGGTTATAAACTTTCAAAGAAACCTGCAATTGCAGCATCAATCATGAAAGAAGCATAACGTTTCATTTGTTCAATGTTAATGCCGTTTCCATTTTCAATTGTATCAATGATAGAAAGTACAGTAATGTGTGCCATGGTTTTTGCAAGGAAATCTTTAAAGTCTGCATCCAATTCTTTTTTATGGCGTTTTTCTAATTCGCTTACCATTTCGAGCGATTTTGGGAAAAGTCTTTTATGTAAAAACTGTGTGACCTTATCGCGACCGAGCGGATTATCGATACAGTTGCGTAAATAGGTATATTTCTCCATATATTCTATGGAATAGGTGACTGTGGTGTTGAAATCGTCCAGTGGGTCGATTATATCTATAGCGGCCTGTATTTCGTTATCTAAGTGCCATTCTAATAATCCATATACATCTTCAAAGTGATAATAAAAAGTCTTACGGTTAATATCACAGAGATTAACCAGCTCACTGACAGTAATTTTAGAAATTGGTTTCTTTTCAAGGAGAGAAATGAGCGTCTCAGCCAGCATTGATTTTGTATTTTGAGAGTTGATTTCATGTTTCATTTTCAGTCTCCTTAAGTATTTTATAGAAAAAACAGTACGAATAGACCAACAGATTTCGAAATTTGTCCGGAAAATGCACAAATCGAAAAAATTGACCATTTTTTTATTTCTAGAAATAATTATACTCATTCTTGTAAGAAAAAGCAAACAACAAAAGAAACAATATATATCACAAAAGGAGAAGAAAGCAATGAACAAGAATGTAGAAAAAGTATTAGACGCAACAGTAGAAGCAGCTGATAGTGCATATGGTGTAGCAACAGACCGTGCAGTGGAAAGATTAAATCAGGCTAGCGAGAATATCGAAAAGGATAAAGCAACAGCAAAGAGTGTAATCCAGACAACAATTGATGCGGCTGAAACAGTACTTGATGCAGTTACTGACCACTTCTCAGAACGTTTAAATGGTGAAAAGCTTGATCTTAAGAAAGAAAAAGAGCGTGCAATTTCTACGATTGATAAATTGGTAGAAAAAGCAGATGAGTATTTCGATACGGTAACAGAGCGTATTGGTGAGAGAATGGAGCAGATGGAAGCCAACCTTGATAAAGATATTGAAGCAGGTAAAAAAGTAGTAGAAGACTTCACCAAAGCAGCAGACAAAGCAATGGATGCAGCAACAGATGATGTGATTGAGAAATTAAACTTAGATTAGTCAAAATAAAATATGGTAACATCTTTCATAATAAGTTTGTTATATAAGAGAGTCCCCGGAGCATTGCATGCCGGGGGCTCTTGCTTTTTGTAAGATTTTAAAAGTATGGATTGCGAAAAATGTTTTTTAAATAGAAATTTTAGGGTAAATTGTCAGAAAATGGCTTGAATAAAAAGTATAAAAGTAGTAAGATTGTACTATGATGTGATTTCCCTAAGAGGACTTAAAAAGGTGTAAGGAGGAGTGGATTATGGGAAAAGAGAATAGCTCAAAGGCGAGCAAAGCATTTAGCTTAAGTTTTAAAGGGTTGCGAATTGAGGAACGTTTGAAAAAAGCATTTAATATTGTAATTGTTATTTCAGCGGCTGCAACTTTAATTGGTTTGCTTTGTATGATTGTAGTAACTGCTAACTTTAAGAAAGCAATGACCAACTATGCATTGCCACAGGGTGATATTGCGTTATTTATGAATGAGTATGCTGAATCGCGTTCAAACATGCGTGGTATTATCGGTTACGAAGATCAGGATTTGATTGATTCTTTGATGGAAAGACATGATTCGCGTAAAGAGACTACTTATGAACGATTAGCTGCTATTGAGGAGACAATGGTTACACCAGAAGGTAAAGCGGCTTATGCTAAGATTGCCGCGGCTTTGGATGCATATATGGCAAAAGAAGCAGAAGTAATAGCAATTGGTGCAACTACAGATCAGGAGCGTTGTCGCCAAGCGCAGGAGATGGCGCAGAAAGATATTGTTCCTTTGTATGAGGCATTAGATGCTGCTACATTAGAGTTGATGCAGATTAATATCGAAAAAGAGCATGAGATGGAGATGGTTTGTACTGTTCTTGAAGTTGGTGCAATGATTCTCATGGTTGTATTAGTTATTTTGATTGCTGCTATTTCAAAAGGTGTTAGTGCGACTATTGCAAAAAGTATTGCTGGACCATTACAGGAATTGGCAGGCAAATTTGAAGCGTTTGCAAATGGTCAGTTGCAGACTGAATTCCCGGTTTCTACAGAGAATGATGAAATTGCAGATATGATGAATTCTTCTCATGATGTTGTTGAGAGATTATTACAGATTATCGCCGATGTAAAGAATCTTAGTAAAGAAATGGGTGAAGGTAACTTCACAGTTAAGTCAAGATGTGCAAATGCATATGTAGGTGATTTCAGAGAGATTTTAAATGCGATTGAGACTATGAAAGAGAATGTCAGCGAGACATTATTAGAGGTTAATGATGCGGCAGAACATGTTAATTCAGGTGCGATTAACTTAGCAGAGGCAGCACAGGAATTAGCAGAAGGTGCAACAGATCAGGCGGCATCTGTTCAGGAAATGTTAGCTACTATGAATACACTTTCTGATGGATTAAAAGGTACTGTTCACAGTATGGATGAAGCTTATCGTCAGGCAAATAAGTGTGCACAGGATGCACAGCTTGGTCGTGAAGAGATGGGCAACATGGTGAACTCAATGAATCGAATCAGCGAGACTTCTAAGAAGATTGAGAATATCATCGCAGAAATCGAAGATATTGCAGATCAGACTAACTTATTGTCACTGAATGCTTCTATTGAAGCTGCAAGAGCCGGTGAAGCAGGTAGAGGTTTTGCAGTAGTAGCAGATCAGATTCGTAACTTAGCAGACCAGAGTGCGAAGTCTGCAGTTGATACTAGAGCATTAGTTGGTGATACATTAAAAGAAATCGAAGAAGGTAGCAAAGTTGCTTACCGTACCGCAGATGTATTAGAGGGCGTTGTAAATGCAGTTCAAAAGATTGCAGTAACTTCCAAAGAATTACGCGAAGACTCTGAACAGCAGGCTATCGCGATGGAACAGGCAGATGCAGGTATCGAACGTATTTCAGAAGTTGTTCAGTCTAATTCAGCCGCTGCACAGGAATCTTCTGCAACCAGCGAAGAGTTATCAGCATCCGCTACAACTATGCATGAATTAGTAGCTAGATTCCAGTTAAAGAAATTTTAGTTCATAATAGAATTACATAAGTATAAGAAACTGCTTTGTACTATGATACTTAATCAGTCATGGTACAAAGCAGTTTTTCTGTTTAGAATTATTGTTCTATCTTTTTTCAAAGCGATTTGCTATAATAGTATTCACGATAAAAAGTGATATAGAAAGGTAATGCAGATGAATATAATACAGGCAGTTTTAATATTGACAGGGGTATGTATGGTGTTTTTTCCGAAAGTCTTGACCAAGATGCAGGATAGAGAGAAAGATGCTGTGGTAAAGCGGACGAGAAACCTTGGATATTGGGTATTTTTTGCGGCTATTATCTGGGTGGTTGCAGATTATTTAATAGATATTTATTTGTAAACTGGATATAAACAGAGGGTTACAATGAAACTCTATGGATGATAGAATAAATTTTAAAATATGAAGTAGGTAGAGGGAAAGTAGAGGAACGAGAGATGTATATATGTAGACATTGTGGATTAGAATATAAAACAGATGAAGCTGTGATGTGCCCAAGATGTCAGGCTCCAAAAGGAAAAGGAACGAATTTTTGCCCATTCTGTGGTGAACAGGTAACTGCGGAGCAGAAGATTTGTACGAATTGTGGTGTGGAAATGGAGTATTATGGACAGGTAGGTGTGAAGTCTAAGATTGTAGCAGGATTACTTGGAATATTTTTAGGGAAATATGGTGTGCATAATTTTTATTTGGGATATACTAAAAAAGCAGTGGTGCAGCTTGTATTAGTGCTTGCATCTTATGCGATAAATATGGTGTCAGTTTTTTTGAATTTGTCAGGAGATTTTATGATGATTTCACATTATGATATGCTAAGTTTTTTTGGCACGACGGTTCTGCTAGTTCTTGTCATGCTCGGAATTCGTGTTTGGACATTTATTGAAGCAATTTTAATATTGTGCGGAAAAATCGACAGGGACGGAAAAGGCAGATTATTAAAATAACTGCACATTATGAAGTTACTTTTGTTTTAGAATATAGAATTATAATGGGTATTCCTAATAGGTATACCCATTTTTGTTGCATTTTATTGACAAAAAGTGGGAATGTGCTATGATTTTGATAGTTGCTATTTGCACAAAAAATGATACAGAAAGAGGTTTTCTTATGAAAAGAAGGGTATTTTCACTTTTAGTTGAGAATAATCCGGGTGTTACAAGTCATATCTCCGGTTTGTTCAGTCGAAGAGGCTATAATATTGATAGTTTTTCTTCTGGTGTGACAGCGAATCCGTTATACACACGTATTACGATTGTGGCAAGTGGAGAGGATGAGATTCTAGAGCAGATTGAAAAGCAGGTAGCTAAGCTTGAGGACGTTGTTGATATTAAGACCTTAGAACCTGGTAATTCTGTAACACGAGAACTGATTCTGGTTAAGATTCGTGCAAAGGATACGGAACGTCAGCCAATCATTAATGTAACAGAGATTTTTAAGGGGAAAATTGTAGACGTTACACATGATTCTATGGTCATTGAGCTAACAGGTAATCAGGATAAATTAGACAGATTCCTGGATTTGCTTTCTGGATATGAGATTTTAGAATTGGCACGTACCGGAATTACAGGCTTGTCACGAGGCACAGCCGATGTAGTTAAAATTGATTAGCCATTCAGTGGGTAGATGCATTTTCAGCGAAAACTCAAACGGCGATTCAAAAAATTGATGAATAGTGGAGGATAAGAGTATGGCAGCAAAAATTTATTATCAGGAAGATTGTAACCTTTCTGTATTAGAAGGTAAGACAATCGCGGTTATCGGTTATGGTAGCCAGGGACATGCACATGCATTAAACGCAAAAGAGTCAGGATGTAACGTTATCATCGGTCTTTATGAAGGTAGCAAGTCTTGGGACAAAGCAGTTAGACAGGGATTTGAAGTATATACAGCTGCAGAGGCAGCAAAAAAAGCAGATATCATCATGATTCTTATCAATGATGAATTACAGGCTGATATGTACAAAAAAGACATCGAGCCAAACTTAGAAGCTGGTAACATGTTAATGTTCGCACATGGTTTCAACGTACATTTCGGTTGTATCAAACCACCAGCAGACGTAGACGTAACAATGGTTGCTCCAAAAGGACCTGGCCATACAGTTCGTTCTGAGTATCAGGCAGGCAAAGGTGTTCCATGTTTAGTAGCTGTAGAACAGGATGCTACAGGTAAAGCTTTAGAAAAAGCATTAGCATACGCTTTAGCTATCGGTGGAGCAAGAGCTGGTGTATTAGAAACAGATTTCAGAACAGAGACAGAGACAGACCTCTTTGGTGAGCAGGCAGTTCTTTGTGGTGGTGTTTGTGCATTAATGCAGGCTGGTTTCGAAACATTAGTAGAAGCTGGTTATGATCCAAGAAATGCTTACTTCGAATGTGTACATGAAATGAAACTTATCGTTGACTTAATTTACCAGTCAGGTTTTGCAGGTATGAGATATTCTATTTCTAACACAGCTGAGTACGGTGATTACATCACAGGACCAAAGATTATTACAGAAGATACTAAGAAAGCTATGAAGAAAATCCTTTCTGATATCCAGGATGGTACATTTGCGAAAGACTTCTTATTAGATATGTCTCCAGCAGGACGTCAGGCTCACTTCAAAGCTATGAGAAAATTAGCTGCTGAACATCCAGTAGAAAAAGTTGGCGAAGAAGTTCGTAGCCTTTACAGCTGGAATAATGAAGAAGATAAATTCATCAACAACTAAGATATTTTTGAGACGGAGAAATGCTCCGTCTCTTTTTCTTTTAGAGAATTGAAAAACCTGTAGAATAACAGTAGATATTTGTTAAAAAAAGAAGTATAATATGCTTTAATATAAATAAAAAGGAGTTTAGAAAAATGGGGAATTATTTAGAAAACGTCAATTCTATTCCGTTTTATGTAATAGTGGCATTGGTATTGGCATTTGTAGTTGTAATGTGTGTGATTTTCCTTGTAAAGAGTTATAAGGCAGGTATTGCACTTGGTATGGATCCTAAGGATTTGAAAAAGGTTATGACTTCTAGCGCAACTTTTACCTTACTTCCATCTATTAGTATCTTGCTAGGGGTTATTGCTTTAAGTGGTACTCTTGGTGTGCCGTTCTCATGGCTTCGTCTTTCTGTTATTGGTTCTTTACAGTACGAACTGAATGTAGCAGAAATCGCAGCTACAGCATTTGGTCTGACGGGTCTTCGCGTTGATCAAATGAATATGGACGCATTTGTGACAATTGCACTTGTAATGACAGGTGGTATTTTAGGAGGATTGTTCTGTAGTATTTTTTTCTTAAAAAAATATTTAGGAAAGTTATCAAGCAAACCAAAGAAAACAGAAACAGGAGAAAAGAAACCTTCATTTGGGGATCATGCGACTACTGCAATGTTTGTAGGTCTCTGTGCTGCATATATTGGTTCTTATGTAGGACGTTTAATACCAGGTGACTATTTCGATGTTATGCCACTTTTTACAGCGTTCGTATCTGCTATTATAATGGCTATATTTGAATATTTGATTCAAAAAAAGAATATGAGTACATTGGAAAATTTCAGCTTGGCAGCTAGTATGCTTGTTGCTATGGCAGCTGCAGTTGTATTTCAATTAATGATATAGGAGGTGTAAGTCATGAATATTAAGGATAAAGATAAATTTTTTGAAGATTTTAATAATGGTTTACATCGTCTCGGTAGATTTACTTTAATCGCAGGTATCATTGTGCTTATGGCCGTGCCATTCGCATTTGGTATGATTTGTGGTGTGTCGCCTGATATGCCGGCTTTTGTAAAAGGTTGGATCAATGTAGCAGTTGTATATTTTCCAGTATCAGTAGTAGAATTTTTAGTATATGCGCCGATGCTTGGAGCAGGCGGAAGTTATCTTGCATTTATCACAGGTAATGTTACTAATATGAAGATTCCATGTGCAATGAACGCAAGAGATATTGCTAAGACAGAAGTAGGAACTCCGGAAAATGAAATTGTATCAACAATTTCTGTAGCAGTGAGTGCGATTGTTACTACACTGGTTATCTTAGTAGGTGTTATAATGTTAGTTCCGCTTCAGCCAGTACTCAGTGCGCCGGTATTACAGCCAGCGTTTAATAATGTAGTACCTGCATTATTTGGTGCATTAGGTCTTAAATATTTTGCGAAGAGTCCAAAGATTGCAGTAATTCCGTTGGTACTTATGTGTGCACTTTGTATTTTTGTACCATCTATGATTACTCAGACAAGTATTCTTATGATTCCTAGTGGTGGTCTTGCCCTTGCAATTGGATTCTTATTATTCAAGAAAGGAAAGTTGTAAAATGGGGTGGATGATTTTAGCGGCAGTAGTTGTTTTAGTTGCAATCGTACTGATTCGTACACTTACATTAAAACCAACTCCAGCAAAAACATTAAAATTAGAATTTGAAAAAAGTGAACGTGCGACTAAGTATGGTCAGCAGTTAGCAAAGATGGTTCAGGATGAGACGATTTCAAGTCGTTTTGAACAGGATATTGCAAAGTTTGAAAAGTTCCATAAGACATTAGAAGAACTTTTCCCAAATGTACATAAAGTATGTGAGAAGACAGTAATTGATGGCAATCTTCTTTACAAATGGAAAGGGAGAACCGATAAGAAACCGATTCTTTTTATGAGCCATCAGGACGTAGTAGAAGCTACCGGCGTATGGGAACATGCACCATTTAGTGGTGATATTGATAAAGATGGTAACGTATGGGGACGTGGTACGGTAGATACAAAAGGTAGTTTGTTTTGTATTTTTACTGCATTTGAAGAATTAATCGCTGATGGTTACGAGCCTGAATGCGATGTATATATCGGAAGCAGCTGTACAGAAGAGTGGAGTGGTGATGGAGCACCTAAGACGGTTGATTATCTTGAAAAACAGGGAATAAAATTAGCACTTGTTTTAGATGAAGGTGGTATGATTGTTGAAGAACCAGTTGGTGGTGTAAAAGGCATCTACGGTATGGTGGGTGTCATTGAAAAAGGCTATGGTGATGTGAAATTCATTGCACATAGTAATGGTGGACATGCTTCTGCACCAAAGAATAATTCACCACTTGTACGTTTAGGAAAGTTCATGGTTGATGTGGAGAAAAATTACCCATTTCGTTCTGAAATTTCGCCTACTGTAGAAGAAATGTTTACAAGAATGGCACCAAATATGGATTTTGGCATGAAGCTTATTTTTGCGAATATGTGGTTGTTTAAACCATTATTAGTAAAATTGCTTCCATCGATTAGTTCTGCTGCGGGTGCGATGATTCGTACTACGTGTGCGTTCACAACAGCAAAAGGTGCGGATGGTTTAAATGTTTTACCACAGGAAGCTTATGTAACAGCAAATATGCGTTATATTCAGCATCAGCCAACGGATGAAAGTATTGAAATTATTTCTAAAATCGCCAAGAAATATGATTTGGATACAGAAGTGATCTATGCTGATCAGCCGTGTCCTGTTGTAGATTACAAAGGGAATGCATTTAAGCTTATTGAAGAAGTTGCAGAAGATGTTTATCCTGGGCTTGGTATTTCACCATATTGTATGACAGGTGGTACAGATGCGAAGTATTATACAAAGATTTGCGATAATTGTATTCGCTTTGCACCAATCTATATCAATGGACAGCAATATGGAAGTATTCACGGTTTAAATGAAAATGTAAATCAGGGTGCTTTGCCTAAGGCAGTAGATTTCTATAAGACTGTAATTAAAAAAGCATATTCAAGATTGTAAAATGGAACACTAAGTTATGAATTTGTATAGCAAAAGGAGTATGCAGCGATGAATATTGGCCTTGATATTGACGGATGCCTTACTGATATAGAAAGCTTTCATTTGAAGTATGGTATTCCATTTTTTGAGAAAAAATTCAATAAGAGCGTAGTGAATGAATGTGGAAAATCGATTCGTCAGTTGTTTGATTGTACAAGCAAACAAGAGGCTCGTTTCTGGTTAAAGCATATGATTAAATATACAATCCAAGATCCTGTGCGTGAAGGAGCAGCCGATTTTACAAAATGGGCATATGAAAATGGGCACAAAGTTTATATTATCACTTCAAGAGCATTCAGTACAAAAGAGAATATTGTGGGTAAATTGGCGCGCTTTACGGTACGCAGATGGTTGAAGAAAAGCGGTATTCAGTATGAAGAGATTACTTTTTGTGATGAGGACAAGCTACCTGCACTGAAAAAATATAATGTCAGCTATATGGTAGAAGATGATCCGGATAATATTGTAGCAATGCAGGATGTTACGAAAGTTATTTGTATGCATGCAAAGTGTAATCAGCATCTGATAGAGGAATGTGCGTGCAGATGCAATTCATTTGAGGAAGTTTTAGCGTTTGTACGTTCTGAGTGTGAGGAATTCTTTGGAATGCCTAGAATAATGGTTTAGCGAAATAGCAAAACATTTCAAGAAAGAATGCTTTAGACATTGACAAAATGATTTGTTGTGTTAAAATAAATCATGTTGAGTAATTCAATAGAGCAGACGTTGATAAGGAGTAGTAAGCGTGGAAGCTTTTCAGAGAGTCATCGGTTGGTGTGAGATGATAGGTGGAAGTGACTGAACTCGCCTTGGAGTCCTTTTTTTGAAGTTGTTTATATAAATAATGTGTAGGAAAAAGCGTTTTATCCGCGTTAAGGAGTTAAGTGCGTATTTCATAGAACATGAACGGAAGACGGGAGATGTTTTAATACGAAATAGAGTGGTACCACGGAGAATTAATATGCTTCGTCTCTAATCGATAGAGACGAAGCTTTTTATTTTTTGTGGACCGGGGAATAAGGAGGCTAAATCCTCTCCTCATCATAGGATTCGGATTTTGCTTCGCAAAACAAGGAGGATTAATATGGCTGAACTTTACAATCATAAGGTGATTGAGAAAAAATGGCAGAATTATTGGGAAGAGAATGAGACTTTTAAGACAGACGTTTGGGATTTCAGCAAGCCAAAATACTATGCGCTTGATATGTTCCCATATCCATCAGGTGTAGGTCTTCATGCAGGACATCCGGAAGGATACACAGCGACAGACATTATGTCTAGAATGAAACGTATGCAGGGCTACAATGTCCTTCATCCAATGGGCTACGACTCATTTGGTTTACCAGCAGAGCAGTATGCTGTTTCTACCGGTAACCATCCAAATGGATTTACACAAGAGAATATTAAGACATTCTCTAAACAGTTAAAAGAGTTAGGATTTGATTATGACTGGTCTAAGGTAATTGCAACTTCTGACCCATCATTCTACAAATGGACACAGTGGATTTTTAAAATGTTATATGAAGCAGGTTATGCAAAGTATATCGATATGCCAGTAAACTGGTGTGAAGAATTAGGTACTGTATTATCAAACGATGAAGTAATCGATGGTAAATCAGAACGTGGTGGATACCCAGTTGTTCGTAAGAACATGAAACAGTGGGTAATTGACCAGCCTGCATTCGCAGAAAAATTATTAGAAGGTTTAGAAGAAATTGACTGGCCAACCTCTACCAAGGAAATTCAGAAGAACTGGATTGGTAAGAGTACGGGTGTAGAAGTTGATTTTGAAATTGTAGGTGGCGGCAACTTCTCTATCTTTACAACATGTATCGAGACAATTTATGGTATCACATTCATGGTACTTGCTCCAGACGGAGAAATCGTTAAAGGCCTTATGGAACGTGTAGAGAATAAAGAAGAAGTTCAGGCTTATATCGATGAGACATTGAAGAAAAACGATATGGACCGTACAGAATTGAACAAGACAAAATCTGGTTGTCCATTAAAAGGTTTATATGCAATCAACCCTGTAAATGGCAAAGAAGTACCACTCTTTATTGGTGATTTCGTTCTTGCAAGCTATGGTACAGGTGCAGTTATGGCAGTTCCAAGCCACGATCAGCGTGACTTTGAATATGCAATTGCACATAATATCGATATGATTCAGGTTATCGAGGGACGTGATGTTTCTGAATGCGCATTTGAGAAGCAGGATTATCTTGGAAAAGGTTGCAAGTTAATTAATTCAGAAGAGTTTACAGGATTTACAGTAGAAGAAGCAAAAGAAGCAATCACTGTTAAATTGGAAAACAAAGGTGTTGCAAGAAGA
>JAFYQA010000089.1 GCA_017547315.1 Roseburia sp.
AATTTTCTGTAAAATCTCATATACTAATGCCGTATCAATCGGTTTTTCTAAATGTCCATTCATTCCTGCATGAAATGCCTCACTGACATCCTCTGTAAATGTATTCGCTGTCATAGCATAAATCGGAATCGTCTTCGCCTCAGGATGCATCGATGCACGAATCGCCTTCGCCGCCTCATAGCCATCCATTTCCGGCATTTGAATATCCATAAAAATCGCTTCATACTGTCCGACTTCTGCTTTTTCAAACATTTCCACTGCAATACGACCATTTTCGGCCCAATCTACCTGCATGTTCACCATTGCCAGTAAATCAGTCAGAATATCTGCATTAAATTCTGTATCATCTGCCAATAAAACTTTACGATTCTCAAAATCATAAACCTTAAGATTCTCTTCCTGCTCTTCTTCCTCTACCGCCACAACTTTCTGGTCTTCTGGAATTCCAAATGGAATCGATACTAAGAAGGTAGTACCTACGCCTTTTTCTGATTCACAGGAAATAGACCCCTCCATCAATTCTACCAGATTCTTTACGATAGAAAGTCCCAAACCACTTCCACCATGAGATTTGGCTGTACTTGCACTTTCCTGTTCAAATGGTTTAAATAAGCGTGACATCATCTCTTCTGTCATACCTTCGCCACTATCGGATACCTTAAAGTTATAAAATACTTTATCTTCTCGTTCTGATACTTCGCGTGCTTCAATGGTAATCGTTCCGCCAGCCGGTGTGAATTTATAAGCATTTGACACAAGATTTAAGAACACCTGCTTCAAACGAAGTACATCGCCTATTACCTCTGTATCTCTCACATGATCCATAACAACGGCTAACTTCACACCTTTTGTCTTACACTGCTCAAAATAAATATCTTCAACCGTATGAATCACATCTTTGATAGAAAGTTTCGCTGATTCAATTTTAATCTTATTACTTTCGATGGCAGACATGTCTAAAATATCGTTGATTACACCACTTAATACCTTAGACGCATTCTCCATTTTATTCAGATATTCCTTTACTTTTTCCGGTTCATCCAAATGACTCTTACAGATAGCATTCATACCCACAATCGCATTTAACGGTGTACGAATCTCGTGACTCATACGTGCAAGAAAGGTACTTTTTGCCTCATTTGCACTATTGGCCTGTGCCACTGCATCAGCAAGTTCAATATTTTTACTTCGAATTACAGCATAATGGCGATTTCTGACTACCATGCTCATAATCAGCATTACAAATACAACAACAATCAAAACCCCAATAATCGCCACTTCCGTCCGCGACTTATACAACATATCCTGCCAGGTCAGCTCATAGGTATTTTTAATCGTATGATTCACGACATACTGTGCCTGTTCACGTTCTGTAATCGTCGCAATACATTTGTCAATGATATTCATCCAAACGCTATGTTCCTTGCTGTGGCGAGATACTAACACCATCTCCTCTTCCATAAAAAAGCTGGTCATTACCGTAAAATTCTCATAAACCGGCTTTTGTAAATACGGCGAAAGCACATTCACGTTCTGTGCCATGAAGTCCGCTTCTCCATTTAGAACCTTAAGAAAACATTCTTCCGTAGAATCAACCGGTATAATCTCAAACTCCGGATACTTCTCCTCAATATGTGTCCGTAACGCCATAAAACTTCTCGGCACCGCTAATTTATAATGTCCATCTTCTACCGCGATATGATACTCAGTTCCCGGACGGCTTACAATCGCCACTTTATCCGAATATAAACGTTCTGACAAATGATAATTATTATTTAAAAACTGTGGATTCTGTGCTGATACACCCGCTATCAAATGTTGTGGATTCTCTTCTAAATAATCGATTGCCGTAACACCGGAATCCATCATGACATATTGAAAACAGAATCCACTTTTTTTCTCAATCTGTTTTACAATATCTACAATAATTCCATCTATCGCACCTTCGTCGTTGATATAAGAATACGGCTTTCTATTCGGAATAAATGCAATCGTAATCTCCTTACCCTGTGCAATGTACTCTGCCTCTTCTCTGGTAAAAACTACTTCATTCCCCTGTGCTTTGCTATAATACTTTTTATTCAATTCATCTTGATAATTCGGTTTGATAGAATATAGCTGTTCCATGGCTTCGTTTAATTCTTCCATCAACACAGCATTCGCTTCACTTGTCACCGCATAAAAACCAGCGGAACCAAATCGGCTGATAATCTTATATCCTTCATTCAATGCGTTACTTCCGATTGCCACTGCATCTACTAACCCACGGTCTAAAGCACTAAAACATTCGCTCGGTGTACGATGCTCGTATGCCACGTAGGAAAATCCCTTTTCCTTTGCAAATTCCTCTAACTGCCGCTCCTGGAAACTGCCCGATACACACGCAATCCGCATTCCTTCAAAATTCGCATAGTCGTTATAATAGTAACGTTCTTCTGCACTTCTTACGTAAATAACGCTCGATTCTACACCTACGATATTCTGCGAAAACAAAAACTCTGCTTCTCGTTCCGGTGTCTTTTGTAACTCTATCATGAAATCAATACGCCCTGTTCGCATGTTCTCTAACTGCTTCTCATAACTGGCATATACAAACTCATATTCCCAACCGGTATAATCTGCAATTTCTCCTAAAAATTCCACACCATAACCGGAATAATTCCCATCGATATCCTGTGTAAGAAATCCCTCATATCCCAAGTAACCAATCCGAACGACTTTCGTATCTTCTTCGGCTTTTACAGACTGCGGCATTACTACTGCTATAAGTAGCAACAGCATCACCAAGTACCTGCCCCATGTTCTTTTATATCCATTCATCCCAATTTTTTTCATTCCCTGTTCTTCTCCTTCGCATATATTTCCATTATAACAAATTCTAGCAGAAATAAAACTCTTTTTCCTTGACGGAAGTTCACAAATACTATAAAGTTTTCATAGAAAGATACCTTTTTATCAAATTATTGATTACTATTATAAAAGCGCTGGAGGATGAGCTAATTATGGAAAAAATCGCAAGTTTTACTATTGACCATATCAAATTAGAACCGGGTGTATATGTATCCAGAAAGGATCATGTGGGAAGCGAAGTTATCACAACTTTTGATTTGAGAATGACTTCTCCTAACGATGAACCGGTCATGAACACAGCCGAGATGCACACAATCGAGCATCTTGCTGCTACTTTTTTACGTAACCACCCTGTATTCAAAGATAAGACCATCTACTTCGGACCTATGGGATGCCGTACCGGTTTTTATTTACTTTTAGCAGGAGACTACGAATCAAAAGACATCGTTGATTTGATGATTGAAATGTATGAATTCATCCGTGACTTCAAAGACGAAGTACCGGGTGCAAGTGCCAAAGACTGTGGTAATTACCTTGATATGAATCTTGGTATGGCAAACTACCTTGCCAAACGCTACTTAGACAACACATTGTATGTGATTGATGATGCACATCTGGTTTATCCGGAATAATATAGAGCTTGCAAAACGAATACTTTAAAACGCTAAACGAAAGTTTATCGTCTTATTATTCGTTTTGCAAGCTCTTATGCCATCTTATAAGCGTGCATCAAACAATCCACAGAAACTGTCGATTGGGTCTTTTCCTTTGAATGCATCTGGACCAGCCATAAGCTGTTCAACTAATGCATCTAATGTGCTGTCTAATTTATCGTATGCATTGATATAGGTACGAGCCTGTGGCATATCCGCAAGCATAGTAGGTGCACCTACACCGATTACTACTACTGGAAGTTCGAATACATACCATGGAATCTCACCGCCACCTTTAGACATACCAAAGGAAGGTCTTCCGTTCGGCACATCACATACAGTAAGGATTAAATCCTGTCCTGCTACGAAGTCTGCAATCGCATTTTTACCAGCGAAGTACATATCGATGGTCGGTTTCTCACCAGCTGCAATCTTCTTCTGCATTACATCGAGTGGACTTTCGTATACAAATGCATCAAAGCCTTTTTCAATGAGACGTTCTTTTAATTTCTCTGCTGCGCTTGCACCGCCGCCATATCCCATCATCTTCATAAGACCATCCATAGGACCTGCTGCCGGTTTAATATTAACAAGCATGATTCTCTTATATTTTTCTGGTGTAATTGGTAATACATCCGCATCTTTATATTTTACAAGTGTGATAGCATCTTCAGCGATCGCTTTCTGCATATCTTTGTATTCCTGTGCTCCAAGCTTAGCAAGTGCTTCTGGTCCAGGAACCATCGCATCTTTTTCTACTTTATGAAGACCCATCTTAGCTTTTAAGCCGATGATTCTTGTAAGGGCTTCTGTCATACGTTCTTCTGAAATAATTCCGTTCTTGTATGCATTGCACATAGTTGTGAAATCTTCTTCCGGATCGTTGAAGAATAAGAACATATCACAGCCTGCATTAATAGCAAGTGGAAGCATGTCCGCACGTTTCATACGATCTGTCATACCAACCATGTGAGAAGCGTCTGTTACTACCATACCATTAAAGCCTAATTTGTCACGTAAAAGTGTTGTCATAAGGTCATAAGATAAAGTAGCAGGCATCATATCATCATCTTTGATATCCGGATTCAATGCTTTTGTATAAGTAGGCATCATAATATGACCGCCCATGATAGCATCCAAACCAGCATCAATCAATGTCTTATACACATATCCATAAGAAGCATCCCAGTCTTCTACTGATAAATCGTTGATATTATTAGAAAGGTGAGCATCTCTGAAATCCAATCCGTTACCTGGGAAATGTTTTGCAGCACATGCAAATCCACCTAACTCATGAGCACCTTCCAAATACTGTACGCCCATCTCAGCAACAAGCTTCGGATCATTACCGAATGCACGAGAAATAATCTCTGTGTTCTGCCAGTTGTATGCAATATCTACTACAGGAGCAAATGCCATATTACAACCGATAAGTTTTGCTTCTTCGTTAGACATTTTACCTAATGCACGAGCATATTCAGGCTTTCTTGTCGCACCTACTTTAATACCGGCACCGATCTCTGTTCCGCCAGGTGTCGCACCATCGCCACCCTTTTCTGTGTTACATGCGATAAATGCAGGTACTTTGGAATACTTCTGGATGTAACGGTTCTGATTCTGTAATTCGTCAGGACGTCCCGGATTGTAACGTAAACCACCCAAATGATACTTTCCAAGTAAGTCTTTGATGTAGTCTTCTTCTTTTGACTGTGTCAACTGGAAGAACAACTGTCCCACTTTTTCTTCGTCAGATAAGGACGCGATTGTATCTTCTACCCATTTGATATCCTCATCGCCTAAGCAATAAGGAATCGCTCTTAAATCTACCATAGTTCTCTTCTCCTTTAAAACTTGATACTATTATTTTACTTGGTATTTCCAAAATATACTAGTACTTTTTACACTTTTTACTTGTGCAAGTTGTACAAACTTTCTTTATCCGCTAAAATGCTTGCACTAAAGAACTGCACTTTTTATTTCTTATACTGCGTTTTTTGGAACTTTCTGATATACAAGTTTCACAAAGATTTTTTTGCCGGATTGTTCTTAGATACACCCTGTGCTACCATGTCCTCACGATATCAATTTGCAAATTAATTCGTAAAATATATATACAAGGAGATATACATATGACAGGAACACTTACCGGCTACGAAAATGCTACCGGGAAAATCGACTATACACTCACTAATAACTATATGTTTCATGTTATTTTACAAGAAAATAAACTTGCACTCAAAGGACTTATCAGTTCTCTACTCCACCTTCCTCTAAAGGACATCGCATCTGTTGAAATTAAAAATCCTATCAAACCAGGTGCTGCTAT
Source organism: Roseburia sp. (assembly GCA_017547315.1). The sequence goes on from JAFYQA010000089.1 coordinate 5,830, forward strand.
TGATATGAAGGAATTCATTCTCGACCTCTGCATCACACTAAATAACCATGCAGAACTCAACTTAGAAATGCAGGTTAATAATTATTACAATTGGCCGGATCGTTCATTAAGTTATCTATGCAGAACATTCGACGGGCTTTGCCGTGGAGAAGACTATCGTCTCACCAAACCAGCCATCCACATCGGCATTTTGGATTTTACACTCTTTCCCTCCGAGCCGGAATTTTATGCTACGTTCAAGCTTCTCAACATTAAAAGCCACAAAGTTTTTAATGACAAATTTATTCTCAGTGTGCTATCATTAAAGCAGATAGAACAAGCAACTGACGAAGACAAAGAATGGGGACTTGATACATGGGCCAAATTCTTCGCCGCCAAAACATGGAAGGATATCAAGATGATTGCCAAAAACAACGAAATTCTTACATCCGCTTCAAAATCTTTATACGAATACAATTCCGACTGGCTCGTTCGTGAACAGTGTCGTGCCCGTGAAGACTTTGAAAACCACGAACTTACTATGCACTTAAAGTTAGAACAAGCCACACAAAAACTTACTGAAGCAGAACGCGCTTTGACTAAGAAGAATCAACTTTTAGCTGAAACAGAGCAAGTACTAGCTGAGAAAAATCATATTCTAGCAGAAAAAGAACAAGTGCTTGCTGAGAAAGAACAGACGATTGCTGAGAAAGAACAGACGATTGCTGAGAAAGAACAAACGATTGCTGAGAAAGAACAGACGATTGCTGAGAAAGAACAAACGATTGCTGAGAAAGATGCACTCATCCAAAAACTTGAATCCTTAATCAAACAACAAAATAATTCTTGATAAGAATACATGCCAGCCTTTGTACTGTACCTAGTATAAAGGCTGGCATTTTCAATACTTCAAATACCTTTCAATATTCCAAAAGAAAATGCGATAAAACTAGTTGAAACATATTGGAAATAAGCAAATATCTATGCTATTTTTATTGACATTCTGAGTTATCCCCTTGCTAAATCACAATTCAATTGCTATACTGAAACTATTCAGTACTATATGTACTGTTTTCAAACTGCAGCACTAGCAGTATCTATTTGCTTTATGCAAACCATACCATCTTTTATCAAACTAAATTTCCAAACAAACATTAATAATACACAAAACTTTCGAAACACCTGGGAATATTCGTTGTGTTTATTATCTGGAATTGCTATAATAAATATAGATTTATTTCCACGTGTTTCTTTTACGAAAGGAAACATTTATGGAAAATACTAGCGAAAAAAATGTAACACCGACAACGAACGTTGTCACAAACCAACATGTAAAGGACA
>JAFYQA010000090.1 GCA_017547315.1 Roseburia sp.
ATGGGATGGTCCATAACAAATGTAGGCTGAATCAAGTGCTCTTCTGCATATTCTTCAAAGAACAACGCTAAGATATCACCTTTGCCATGACGTTCTTCGAATTCCACATGTTTTTCTTTTGCAATCGCTCTTGCTTCTTCCAATGTATGAATTTCATTCCAGTCTACACCTGCATATTTCTTAACAGCGTCTACCATTGTAATTCTTTCAAATGGCTTTCCAAGATCCATTTCAACACCGTTGTAAACAATCGTTGTTGTTCCGAGAACCTCTTGAGCTACATGACGGTAAAGATTTTCTGTTAAGTCCATCATTCCGTTGTAGTCTGTATATGCCTGGTATAATTCCATTAATGTGAATTCTGGATTGTGTCTGGTATCTAAACCTTCGTTACGGAATACACGTCCGATTTCGTAAACACGTTCCAAACCACCTACGATAAGTCTCTTTAAGTATAACTCAAGAGAGATACGAAGTTTTAAATCTTCGTTTAATGCATTGAAATGTGTTTCGAATGGTCTTGCTGCCGCACCACCTGCGTTAGATACTAACATTGGTGTCTCTACTTCCATGAAGCCCTGTCCATCTAAGTAGTTACGGATACTCTTTAATACCTTTGAACGCTTGATAAAAGTATCTTTTACTTCTTCGTTCATAATTAAGTCCACATATCTCTGACGATATCTGGTATCTGTATCTGTAAGACCATGATATTTTTCTGGTAAAATCTGTAAGCTCTTAGAAAGAAGTGTTACTTCTTCTGCGTGGATAGAGATTTCGCCCTTCTGAGTTCTGAAAACTTTACCCTTAACACCTAAGATATCGCCCACATCATATTTTTTGAAATCTTTGTAGCTTTCTTCGCCGATTTCGTCACGAGCAACGTATACCTGAATGTTGCCTTCTTTATCCTGAATGTTACAGAAAGAAGCTTTACCCATGACACGTTTTAACATCATACGACCTGCGATAGTAGCAACCTGACCTTCTAAAGCGTCAAAGTCGTTTTTAATATCCATGCTGTGATGTGTTACATCATATTTTGTGATTACAAATGGATCCTTTCCATTTGCCTGCAATTCGTGCAATTTGTCGTAACGAACCTGAATCAACTGGTTAATATCCTGCTGCTGTCCGCCGTTGTTATTCTGCTCTGCCATGTTTTCCTCCTTCGATCTTTCCGCCTTGCGCGGTTCGTACATCATTTCTAACTTTCAACTTCTCTAATAACTAAAATTAATTTGCTTTGTAAATCTCAAGAATCTTATATGAAATCTCGCCAGCCTGTGTCTCTACTGTTACAACATCGCCAACTTTTTTACCAATAAGTGCTTTTCCTACTGGTGATTCATTAGAAATCTTTCCTTTTAAGCTGTTCGCTTCTGTGCTACCTACAATTTTATACTCTAATTCTTCTTCGAACTCCATATCATAGATACGAACGCTACAACCGATATTAATCTGGTCTAAGTTCACATCGTCTTCTACTACGACTTCTGCGTTCTTTAAAATCTTCTCAATTTCTTCGATACGAGCTTCGATATCTCTCTGTTCATCTTTTGCTGCATCGTATTCTGCATTTTCAGAAAGGTCGCCCTGTTCTCTTGCTTCTTTGATTTTGTCAGCAACTTCTTTTCTCTTAACTACTTTTAAATCCTGTAATTCGTCTTCTAACTTTTTCAGACCTTCGTAAGTTAAAATATTCTTCTTTGTCATTTCATTCTACCCTTCTTTGTAAAATTATTCGTCCCTGTAAAAACCCTCGTCAAATCTGTCTCTTACGTATTTTCTGTCATTCGTGCGTTTACCCTTGACAATCACAGTATTATAACCGAAAGGTACTATTATGTCAAGGTTTTCCCTTATTTCCCAAGGTTTTTTATTGATTGGAATATAACCACAACTTCCATTTTTGCCAAGATTATAACAAATTCCCCGCCACTCAAAATCTAAAATGACAGTATCCATATCCTTGCTTTGTCCTCGTCCGGCTCTCCTTTGCTCCCTTTTCGGCATAACTACGGCAAGCAATCCTGTTTCCTCGTACGTACTCTCTACAAACTCTGCAAAAAAGTCTGACCTCTCCGTGTATATTGTCATTGCATTGATATAGTCTTTTAACTGGCACAGTACTTCTAATACACCCGCCCGCTCAAAGATGTGACTTTCATCCACCTCTTCATCAAACACAACAAGTTCTACTTTTGCGGGATTCAAAGTTTTTTCTTCTAGCACAGTCAAAAAGATTGGAACAAAATCCATTAAGCAAGGATTCTCAACGATCACATCAGCACCTCAAACACTCCGCATCATTCTTAATCTGAATGTTTTGGCAAGTCTAAACTATTATATGTCAGGATTTCCTCTGACATGCACTCATTCGTTATCTACATTTACATATTTGGCACATTCATAAATAATGCCTCTAATGCTTCGTAGGTCTCTACTTCACACACTTTTGCTCGAAGTTTCGAAGAATTTTTATACCCTGCTGTATACCACGCTGCATGTTTTCGCATTTCTCGTATTGCTGTATATTCCCCTTTAAACTCTATCTGCATACGTGCATGGCGCAAAATCATATCACGCACTTCCGCAAATTCCGGTTTCGCCATCTCTTCCCCTGTCTCAAAATAATGCAGAATCTGTTTAAAAATCCATGGATTTCCCTCTGCACCTCGGGCAATCATAAAGCCATCACAACCGGTCTGTTCCCCCATGCGGATAACATCCATTGCGGTTAAAATATCCCCATTTCCAATTATCGGAATGGATACCGCTTCTTTAACCTGCCTGATAATATCCCAGTCCGCTTTTCCAGAGTAATACTGCTCTCTCGTTCGTCCATGCACAGCTACTGCTGCCGCCCCACTCTCTTGTGCAATCCGCGCCATCTCAACTGCATTCACATGGTCATCATCAAACCCTTTTCGTATTTTCACGGTAACAGGTTTTTTTATCGCCTTCGCCGTAGCTTCGATAATTTTACCTGCAAGAACAGGATTCTTCATTAGAGCAGAGCCATCTCCGTTATTTACTACCTTTGGTACCGGACAACCCATATTAATATCTAAAATATCAAACGGCCGCTCCTCTATCTGCTTGGCAATCTCTCCCATAATGGCTGGATCTGAACCAAAAAGCTGCAACGATACTGGGTTTTCGCGCGGGTCTATACTCAACAGTTCCTCTGTGTTTTTATTCTTATATAGAATAGCTTTTGCACTGACCATTTCCATACACAAAAGTCCCGCTCCCTGTTCCTTGCAGAGCAAGCGAAATGGCAGGTCCGTTACTCCTGCCATTGGTGCTAATATTAAATTATTTTCTAATGTTACATTTCCTATTTGTAATGGTTTTATCATGAAATCTTTCCTGTTTTACGATTTTGCTTTTTATAAATAAGAAGCATTCCTTTTAATGTCAGAGTCGGGTCAAAAACATCTATCATATCCGTCTCATTTACAATAATTCTTCCTAGCCCGCCGGTTGCCACTACTTTTATCTCGCCGAGATTTGCCTCTCGTTTCACTTCCTTAATAATATACTCCGTCTGACCTATTTGTCCATATATAAGCCCAGCCTGCATACTGGTAATCGTATCTTTTGCCAAAATACTGTCCGGCTTTTTAATCTCAATTTCTGGAAGCTTTGCAGCTTCTTCCCAAAGAGCCGTCGCTGCCGTCTGAATCCCCGGTGCCGTAATACCTGTTAAAAAAGCTCCGTTAGCATCAATAAGGTCATACGTAGTCGCTGTTCCAAAATCTATTACCAAGACCGGTCCACCATATAATCCATATGCGGCGGCTGCATCCACAATTCTATCCGCACCTACCTGTTTCGGATTATCAATTGCTATGCGAATACCAGTTTTTATTCCCGGTTCTATATTAATTGGCTCGATATGCAAATATTTTACAATTGCAGTCTCTAGAGAATGCATTACCTTAGGTACTACAGACGCTATAATAACATCATCAATCTCTCGTGGCACAATCTCATTCTGTTCTAGCAGGTTCAACAGCAACATCCCATACTCATCGGAAGTTCTAGGCATTTTCGTAGTCATACGAAAAGTAGCTTTTATATCGTCTCCGTCAAATACACCTACTGTTATATTGGTATTACCCACATCTATCGTGATTAGCATGTCATTTCCTTTCCATAGCTATACGAACATTCACTAGTCCTCATCAAACTCGCCTGTCATTACCTGATAATACAACTCTAATGCAGACAAAATTTCCTGATTTTCTCTTTGAAGCTTGCGCATCTTAAGGCCACTTCCGATATCATCATATAACAAATCACCTTCGTCACACGATGCACGGAATTCTAATTCTCCATCTTCATTAAAAACCAGTTCCAATGTACCTCCAATGTCCTCTGTAAACAACACACACATAATTTTCAGCTCATCTTTGATTTCTTTTGGAATATTTTCAAAATTCTGGTCAATATAAAATTTTCTGGTATACGCACTTGCTCCACAAAGCACAAGTTCTTTCATTCTCAGATATCCTCCTTTATCAATTGCAAACTTCAGACCACTAGGCAAAAAGTCGCACACAAAAAATTACATATATAATTTTTCATGTTATACATATCCATAGATTCCGCGTACAGATACTTCTCCGGAAGATACAAGTTTTCTGCTTTCCCATGTATCTACCATCAATTCACCTCTTGGAGTAATACCCCTGGCAGTTCCTTCAAATGGCTCTTTCGGGTCTAATACTTTTACTCGCTGATGCATATTCACAAGTCTGATATTATAATCTTTTACAAGATTCTGTAAATCCTGGGTTTGTAAATATACTTCATAATCTTCTTCAAAATATTCCCATACTGCTTCTATTAACTCCGCACGTCCAACCAACTTTCCAGTCTCTAACCGCAAAGATGTCGCCATGTTCTGTATTTCTTCCGGAAAACTCTCTGTATTCACATTAATCCCGATTCCCACAACAATATGATTCACATAATCAAACTGTGCACTCATCTCTGTCAAAATACCACAGACTTTCTTTCCATTCATAACGATATCATTCGGCCATTTAATTCCTGCCGGTTCGCCTGTTAGTCTAGTGATCGCTTTCGATACTGCCAATGCTGCTACAAGTGTAATCATAGACGCATTGTTAGGATTAATATCCGGTTTCAACAATAATGACATTGATATCGTAGTTCCTGCCGGTGACTCCCAACTTCTACCTCTACGCCCTCTGCCGGCCTCCTGGTAATCTGCTACAATAAGTGTACCATTCCCAAATCCTTCCTCTGCCAAACGTTTTGCCTGCGCATTCGTAGAATCAATCGTATCATAGCATACTGTATCCTTGCCAATCCATTTCGTTTTCCGACGGCTCAGCAACTCATTTTGGTTCAAGATATCCGGAATTGAAATCAGTCGATAGCCTTTATTAGAAATCGCTTCAATCTCATAGCCACTTTTACGAAGCTGATTCACTGCCTTCCAGACAGCAGTCCGTGAAACACCAAACGTCTCACACACTTTCTGCCCCGATACATATTCATTTGTTTCCCTTAACATGGTTAACAATTCTGTTTTCACGGGCTTCCTCCACGGTCTATTTTAATGTCGCATACATAATTGCTTTAATACTATGCATACGGTTTTCTGCTTCATCAAACACAACGGAACGAGGTCCTTCAAATACTTCATTTGTTACTTCTAATTCAGTATAACCAAATTTTTCATATACATCTCTACCGATCTTAGTATTTAAATCATGGAATGCCGGTAAGCAATGCATGAAGATAGCTGTTGGTTTCGCATTAGCAAAAGCTTCCTCATTTACCTGATATGGCATCAAATCAGTTAAACGCTCTGCCCATACTTCTTCCGGTTCACCCATAGATACCCATACATCTGTATAAATTACATCTGCATCTTTTGTTGCCGCTGCTACATTCTCTTCAATCGTAATTGTAGAACCAGACTGTGCTGCTACTTCTTTTGCATACTGAACAAGCATTGCATCTGGAAAATACTTTTTACAAGTACATACTACATAGTCAATACCAAGTTTTGCACAAGTCACCATAAGAGAATTGGCCATATTATATCTGCCATCTCCCATGTATACAAACTTTAAGTTCTCAAAAGTTCCAAATTTCTCTTTTATTGTCAGCATGTCTGCTATCATCTGTGTTGGGTGGAATTCGTTTGTAAGACCATTCCAAACAGGTACTCCTGCATATTTTGCAAGCTCCTCTACAATCTCCTGACCAAAACCACGATATTCGATACCGTCATACATACGTCCAAGTACTCTTGCACTATCTGCCACACTCTCTTTTTTTCCGAACTGAGATGCGGTAGGATCTAAATATGTAGTATGCATACCCAAATCATATGCAGCTACTTCAAAAGAACAACGTGTACGTGTACTGGTTTTTTCAAAAATAAGTGCAATATTTTTTCCTTTTAATTCATCGTGAGGAATTCCCTGTTTCTTTTTTTCTTTTAACTCTGCAGCCAAATCGATTAAATAATTAATCTCTTCCGCTGTATAATCCTTTAATGTTAAAAAATGACGACCTTTTAAATTCATAACGAACATCCACCTTTTCTCTATGTATTGAATTGAGCTGCCAGATTAGTGGCAGCTCTTATTAATCTTCTTTAACTCTCTTTTCCAACTTCTACTACAGATTTTGCCAAACCAGCCAATCCCTGAATCTCAGATGGAATAATAATTTTGGTAGCCTTACCATCTGCTGCTTTTGCAAATGCTTCTAAGCTCTTTAACTGAATTACATTAGCATCTGGAGCTGCTTCTTTTAACATACGCAAACCATCTGCATTGGCCTGCTGAATCTTAAGAATCGCTTCTGCCTGACCTTCTGCTTCGCGAATAGTCGCTTCTTTTTTGGCTTCAGCACGAAGAATTGCTGCCTGCTTTTCAGCCTCTGCATCCAAAATAGCAGATTCTTTCTTACCTTCCGCTACAAGGACTGTAGATGTCTTTTCACCTTCTGCGCGTAAAATAGCTTCTCGACGTTCACGTTCTGCTTTCATCTGTTTTTCCATCGCATCCTGGATCGCTGCTGGTGGAATAATATTCTTTAATTCTACTCGGTTCACCTTGATACCCCATGGATCGGTAGCCACATCAAGGGAAGCTCTCATCTTGGTATTAATGGTCTCTCTCGAGGTCAATGTCTCGTCCAATTCCAAATCACCGATGATGTTACGAAGAGTTGTTGCTGTCAAATTCTCAATAGCCATAATTGGATTTTCCACACCGTAAGCATATAACTTCGGATCTGTAATCTGGAAAAATACAACGGTATCAATCTGCATAGTTACATTATCTTTCGTAATAACCGGCTGAGGTGGAAAATCCACTACCTGTTCTTTTAACACAACACGTTTCGCCATACGGTCAACAAATGGCACTTTAAAATGGATACCTACTGACCATGTGGTCAAATATCCTCCCAAACGCTCAACTACAACTGCCTGTGCCTGTGGTACAATCTTGATACAAGAAGATGCTAATACCAAGGCAAGAATTAAAATCACTAAAATTGGAACTAAAAACGGCATATAAATTCCTCCATCATTTTAAATATTCTGTTCTAAGTAATATATTACCAGAATAGTTACCTTAATATTACTATATTTGATTTTAGATTACAACAAAAGAAATATTTATAAACACAAAAAGTGCCAGTAGTTTCTTCTACTGACACTTATAATTTTTATATTTTACATCTTTCTTATTAGAAAAATACATGATTGCCAATTACCAATCCAGCATGTCCTGATTTTGTCTGTCTAAAACTTAATGCACCGCCAGTATAATCCACACCATTCAGTGCTTCCTGTGCAGCCTGGATGCAGGATTCTTTTGGTCCATTTGCTAATACACTGGCTACTTTTCCATTTCCTGCCGGTGTAAACTGACCCGGTGAATAGATAACATCTCCGATTGTATTTGGATATCTGCCACTTCTTACACGATTCATAACAACCGCGCCTACTGCAACTTTACCTTCATAAGATTCGCTGCCAGCCTCACACTGAATTAAAGCAGCTAAAAGAAGAACTTCATCTGTTGACGCATTAAAAGATGCGTTCTGTACAATAATCATTTCTGTAGTCTGTGCAGCTTTTCTCTTTGCTTCCGCTTCTGCTTTCTTACGAGCAATCTCTTTTTCCTCTGCAATCGTAATAGCTTCTGAAGTTGCATGTGTTACTTCCGCATAATCTGCACTAATATATCTTGTTTTTCCTGTATAACGAACTGCTAACCAACCATCTACCGGTTCAGCTTCCGGTTCTACGATTAAAACAACACCCTTAGACACTGCTGCTACAATATTGCCCTCTGTAGATGCTTCGCTTCTTACACGAATACCATTTCCAGTAACAGTTGCACGAATATCAATATTCGCATTTGCATATGCTAACGCATCTAAACCGTAAATACAATATTCATTCTTTACGTATCCGTCTACATTACCTGATTTAATATGTGTCCATTCCTCGCCGATTTCAACAATCTCAGCAACGTCACCTTTTCTAAAGCGACCAACAATTTCTGACTCTGCATTAGCCTCTGCTCTGACATTCATTTTGTCCTTTACATTTGCCATAACACGATTCTGCCATAACTGTTCTTCTTCTGTAAGAATTGGACCATCCGGTATAGATGCAATTGTCTCTTCTGCAGCAGTTACAACAATCGTCTGCATCTGAGCATAATCTACTTTCTGAACATCTGTTAATGCCTGCTCTTCTATCTCATTTAACGAAAGAACTACCCCTGCTGTTCTTCCTTCTACAACCATCACGTCTGCTGATGCCACTTCTAAAGCTGTCGCCTTATTCATTTCATTTGTCGCATCTGTTGTTCCTGCAATAACACACATAACTACCAAACCAAGTGCAACTGCAACCGCGTCTTTTATCGCTTTCCTTTTTAAATTCATAAAACCTCCATATATATCTATCTTATTAAATAGTATTACACATTTGTTTCAATTTATTCATTTTTGTTACAATTGTTACAGATTTGTTACAATGGCGATTATAACAAAGCCCCCTTGCAAAGTCAACATTTTCAAGGATTTTCGTTCATCTTTGGTAATGTTTGGTAATTTTATCCGGTATAAAAGTACTATTTTCATCATATTTGTATCAAAAAAACTCTGATAATACTTCATTTATTAACACTTCCGGCTCTTCCTGCTTCACATTCCATGTATTTTTCTGCCTTTCCTCTTTCTCTATACCAGCTTCACATTCTCTTAATTTTTGTATATTGTTAATTTCCAATTCTGTGCCATTATCTCCCGTAACCATTGCCCCCACTAGCTTCGTCTCTCCATTTTCTATACTTTTCATTTGTTGTAACATCAACCTGCTCAAACGCATAATCTGTATTAAAATCAGCGCCTGAAAAAGCAAATTCATTCCTAATAAAGTTTCCATTTTATATCCCCTTTCTTAACTAAAAACTATTTTTTATTATAATTTTTCCATTTCTCTTTTTAAAGTATTTGGGGGACACTTTCCATCGCAAGTTTCGACAGAATTTTCCATTTCTTTACAGTCTTTTCTTGACTTTTACGCATAAGGGTATTATAAATAGGGAAAACATACTTAATAATTATCTGCTCTTTATGAAAGGCGGTACTTTTATGAAAAAAATCCTTATGACAGGCGGCGGAACCGCCGGACATGTAACACCAAACATTGCATTATTTCCTGCATTACGAGATGCTGGCTACGAGATTTCTTACATCGGTTCCTATGAAGGAATCGAAAAACGTTTAATAAATGAACAGGGAATTCCTTATTACGGCATTTCTTCCGGCAAACTCAGACGCTATTTTGATCCAAAGAACTTCTCCGATCCTTTCAAAGTAATAAAGGGCTTAGGTCAGTCTGTTGGTCTTCTTAAAAAAATAAAACCGGATGTTGTATTTTCAAAAGGCGGATTTGTTTCCGTACCTGTTGTTCTTGCTGCAAGACTTTGTAAAATCCCGGCTATTATACACGAATCGGACATTACACCGGGCCTTGCAAACAAATTAGCTATACCAGGGGCAACCAAAGTCTGTTGTAACTTCCCAGAAACTTTAAAATACCTCCCGGCAGACAAAGCGGTTTATACCGGTTCTCCTATACGTCAGGAGCTCTTATCTGGAGATGTTAACAAAGCGCTGGCATTTTGTAAGCTTACAGCAAAAACCAAACCTGTTCTTCTGATTATCGGAGGAAGCACTGGTTCAAAAGCTATTAATGCCGCAATAAGAGAAGCACTTCCACAGTTGCTAGAAAAGTATATTGTCATTCATCTTTGTGGAAAAAATAATTTGGATACATCCTTAGAAGGAACAGAAGGTTATTTACAATATGAATACATCGGAAAAGAACTTGCAGATTTATTTGCATTATCCGATTTAATTATTTCCCGTGCCGGTGCCAATGCTATCTGTGAACTCTTAGCATTACGTAAACCAAACATTTTAATTCCGCTTTCTGCAGCTGCAAGCCGCGGAGATCAGATTTTAAATGCCAATTCATTCAAAAATTCCGGCTACAGTTATGTTTTAGAAGAAGAAAAACTTACCACCTCTTCTTTACATGAGGCTATTACTGAAGTTTGGAACAATAAAAATACTTATATCGACGCTATGAATAAAAGCCAAAACAAAGATTCTATTCAAACTATTGTCGAACTAATCGAGATGGTTTCTAAAAAGTAAAAAAGAGGCTGCTCTTACGCTATGATCTGCTATAAAACATAACGTAGGAGCAGCCTCTTTGACTTTTATTCTGTAAATTTATTCTACAAGAGCTGCTGTAATTTCAGCAAATTCCTCAGGCGAAAATGTCTCATGATTCCATACTAAAATATCCTTATTGGCCTTCGCATTTTCATATCTAGGAATTAAATGCATATGGAAGTGGAATACAGTCTGACCTGCTACTTCATTATTATTCTGAAGAAGATTAAATCCATCGCATCCAAGCACCTTCGTCATGCGGGTTGCTAACTTCTTAGCCAATTTCATAGCTCTTGCTACTACTTCTTCATCAATGTCATATATGTTTGCATAATGCTCTTTTGGAACGATTAATGCATGTCCCTTACTAGCCGGATTAATATCTAAAAAAACTTTAAACTCCTCATCTTCATAAATCGTATAAGACGGAATCTCTCCTGCTATAATCTTACAAAAAATACAATCTGCCATGTCTATGCTCTCCTCTATTCTTAATTTTTGACATCTAATATGGTATTAATTCTAATTTGAAAATGCAAATAACGTATCTAACATACGCAAAATTTTAAAATTACCTTTAGCAGGCATCTCTCCTGTCATAAATGCTCTTTGGAATGTCATTTGTCCCGAAACAATACTTTGCATCAAATTAGCAGACACTTTTACCAATACATCAATATTTTCTTCTTGTGCGTATCGGATATCCAGACTATCCTTCTTTACTCCTATAAATAACGGTTTTTTCATTCCATCTATCATAAGTAAATATCTTGCTGAAAAATCCAATTCTGGTTGGAATCGACTTTTAAACTCGTTAATATATAAGTCTTCTGAGTCGCCCTCTTTCTTACCCAGCATATCCTTAAACATAGATGCCAGTTCTTCGATATCTTCTTTTTGTTTCTTTACATATGAATCATCCGAAATATACTTTGAAAGTTGTTCACTTTCCTGAGGTGTCAATTCCATCTGTGTCGTGCGTAATACATTCTGTTTTACTGCCTGACTACTGCTAGGAAGGCTTTTAAGTTTTTGAGAAATTGTACGATACAAATTCTCTGCCTTCTTTTCGATAATCAAATTGTATTCCTCATTCATTTCGAAATTAACTAAATCTTCTACATAGCCACTAAGACCGGCACATGGAAGACCACCTAAAATCTCCCACGCATTTGCAAGCGTCAATTCGCCTTCTCGCTCTCCGTATGTCGTCGACATAACGATTGGCTGCATATATGTAGTTGAAATCTTTTCCTTATCCGCATATAACCAACACGCATCTAAAAACTGTTGCATGTATCCACCAATCCCAAGCCACTCTACCGTCGTTCCTAAAATAATGCCATCAGCATCTTTTAATGTCTGTGGAAGTGTCGTAATTTCATTTTTATGTTCTACAATATTAATTCTCTCAACCGAAACTCTAAGTTCCTTCAACACCTCTTCCATTTTATTTAATACATATAATGTAGGGTCATCCAAAACACCTCTGCCACCATAGTAAATATTTACTTTCATGTATAATCCTCGCTTTAATCTGCATTTCTTTTCAAACTTTCTTCCTTATAGTATATTAGTATATAGATATTCGCAGATAAAATCAATCTTTTTGCGAGTTTTAAAGCCGTACCGCTCACAAAAAACGATACCGTTCATTTGCAAAATAAATACTATCTCCTTTCTTTAGACTCACTTTCGTTTTATAACTCAATAAGCCTCCATTGATTTTCGTTCCATTTGTAGAATTCAAATCCTCAATAAAGTATACACCTTCCCGATTGGTTATTCTCGCATGGCATCTACTAATTGTGGGATAATTAATTACTCCATCACACTCTTTTGCACTCCCAATCGAAAATGGTACCTTTGAAATCACAATATCCGGAAGCAGATTATCTCCCTCATAGTGTAAAATAGCACTTAATTCGCCTTCTGTATCCGTTAACAGTTTCGTCTCTTCCCATTCTTTCGAATGTTCCTCCACTTCAAATTCCACCCGATTCTTCTCTTTTGTTTTTCGTGATACTCTTTGTATCTGCTCCTTTATCCATCCCATTGTACTATCCCATATCCCTCTTCTATCCATTGCTTCTACTTTTTCATATACCTCTTCCTGCCAATTTTCCTCATTCCTACCAACAACCTCTATATTCTCTATTTCATTTTCTAATTGAGGGCTTTTATAAAAGTATTCTTGTATATCACTTATGCAAAACAATGGATTCTGAACAACTTCATAAATATCATATGCCAATTGAACGGCCTGTATATTCTTATGATCCGTTTTGGCAAGAATATATTCCATCAAACGTGTAAGACATACCTGCAAAGACTCCTTTGTCTCAGGATAATAGCAAAAATGGACTGTCTTTGTTCTCACATCCCAAAAAATCGTTTCAGGAGTCAACAACAAACCTTCTCTCCAAAGCAAATGTTTTTCAAGCTGTTTAACTGCCACCTCTATTCCCACTAATAGCGTTTTTAATATAACCTCATCCGCCATTGCGCCTTCCAATAAATTATCCAGCGCTTGTTTTCCCGTAATATCATAACGCAACCAACATTTATTATTTTCACGTTGTTGTAAAACTGGAAGAATTCCTTCTAACTGATTTCTTTCTAACATTTCTTCCTCTATCTTACTCAACGAATGTGCCAAATCGATTCGCATATACCCAAATTGTACATTCCGTATATATTCAATATTCATATTCTTCTCCAAGCAAATCCTCTATTATTTCTCTACGATACATACTCTGAATCAAATCTATTGTTTCACTTTTTCCATACTGCTCTGCTGTTATATCTACCTCATCACATAATTCCGTTCCCAGTATGATTACGCTACAAATACACAACAATACTATTGGAAACACAACTGCCGCTTCTACCGTAAAACTTCCTTTACACCATCTCATAAAACAAATAAAACATATGCCGTTAATACAAACGGTCCCAACGCCATACTCTCATTTCTCCCTTTTTTCTTTAATGCAACACACACCACCGCAAACACTCCTGCTAATATTAACGTCCCCAAAAGTAGCACCGCATTTTCTTTGAATCCCAAAAACAATCCTGTTACCACAAAAAGCCATCCATCACCAAATCCAATACTCTCTCGTGTACACCAAGCCACAAATAATATGCCAATCCCTACCGACGCACCGCTTATTGCCTGCCACAATGTTTCCCAACTCCCGCACAGTAAGATTCCTATCGTTCCAATAAGTATCAACTGCCTTGTATCCAATAACTGTGTTTTATAATCACTCCATGAAACAACAAACAATGCCAATAACAATACAACTTTCGATATTATTTCCAGCACTTCGAGCACGCTTCCATCTCCCCCACTTCTGAACGCTTTTTATAATAAATCGTTCGCTTTAAACCACTACACTCCAACGAATAATGATATCTATTTCCATAATCAGTTATATAAACCATAAACCGATTTTCTCCCGCACCACAACGTTCACACTTGTCATAACACTCTCCATTTACATTCTTCATAGTATTCAACTCTGTAGCGAAAACATTTCGAATTGTCAGTTTTAAATACGGACAACTCCGCCGTATATGATAAACCTCTCCATATTCTGTTACGTAAACCCAGTCTTCAGAACCCACCTCAGCATCGGCTCCGCTCCACCCATTCCATTTTCTAAAACGAGTATTCTGAAAAATTAAAACATCCATGCCTCCCAATAACTTTAACGGAAAACGAACAAGATAATTTGCATTTAACGAAATATAGTCTTCATCAAACTCGGATGCCAACAGATTCACTCCTATCGCACCACCCATCACATACTTCTCTATCAGCACTTCCTCTTTCAATTCCAAATAAAGCAGCCCTTTTGCCAATCCTAAATACTCCATTTCCAGAATTTCGGATTCCACCTCTTTCATCGATACTACCGAAAGCTTTCTTCCTACCTCCTCTAGTTCTCCCTGAACAACAATCTGGACTTGCATAATCCGAAAGAAAAATAGAATTGTTACAAAAAAGCATATATATAATGGTATAATAATAGATGCTTCTACTGTGATAGAACCTTTCGGTCGGGTGCATTGAGGTGTCTCTTTTTGATTTTTTCTAAAAGGACACAATGAAAGGCTCAGAACTCCGGGGAAAGATTTTCTTGTCTTGTTATTGTAAAAAAACGCTATACATTTATAAAAAAGAGACACCCCAATACACCCGCCTTTCTATGGAATATACGATTTTTCCACTTCTTTAGAAAAATGGTACATTCCATCAAATTTCTCTCCTATAAATACAAATGTTCCAAATAATGGCCTACTTTGAAATCTCATCTTATATCGCATTGCAACCACCATCTGGTCCATACGGCAATTCTCAAATCCTTCTGTTTGTCTCATTCCCATTTCCATAACTTCCATCATTCTATAGGCCAATTTTGAATCATTTAACATATAGAGAATATGTTTTAAGTAATCGATATAAGCCAGCCCATTTTCACAAGGTTTAGCTCTCATCTCTTTATCAAATACCGCAAATAGGTTTGTTAACGATGTTGTCCATTCTTTTTCTTGCTTTACAAGCGGAATTCTTCCACCTGCCACAAGTTCTCTTACATCGAGCACGCTCTCCATATATGCCCATGCTCCCACAATTCCTATCTGTATCACCTTAACAACACCAGGATTTTCTCCTGCCATTAACCCGACCAAATTTGCCAAACCATCTATGGCTGCCATTTTTTCTTTATCCCCAAGCAAGTATGCCACATTAGCAGCCTCTCGGATAAGCATGATGCGATCAAGGGTATCATCCA
>JAFYQA010000091.1 GCA_017547315.1 Roseburia sp.
AGAAGATGTAATACAGGAAGTTACCAAGTTAGCAGAGAATGGTTTTAAGGAAGTAGTGTTGACAGGTATCCATTTAAGCTCTTATGGCGTGGATACGGACGATAGTCTGATACATTTGATTGAAGAGGTACATCAGGTGGCTGGAATCGAGCGTATCCGTCTTGGAAGTTTAGAACCACGTATTGTGACAGAAGAGTTTGCAGCAAAACTGTCTAAGATGGAAAAAATATGTCCACACTTTCATTTGTCATTACAGAGTGGGTGTGATGCGACGTTAACGCGAATGAATCGCCGTTATGATACCGCGGAGTACAAAGCGGGTTGTGATATTTTACGAAAGTATTTCAAACATCCGGCGATTACCACGGACGTTATTGTTGGTTTTCCGGGTGAAACTGAAGAAGAATTTGCAGTGACACGAGCATACTTAGAAGAGATTCACTTTTATGAGATGCACATTTTCCAGTATTCAAAAAGAGAAGGTACAAAGGCTGCCGTTATGAAAGAACAGGTACCGGAACCAGTGAAAAAAGAACGTAGTAATGTGCTTTTAGAATTAGAGAAAAAGATGTCGGAAGAATTCCGGGAATATTATATAAATCGCGAAGTGACAGCTCTCATGGAAGAAGAATGGACATTTAAAGGGGAGCAGTATTTTGTTGGATATACAAAAGAATATGTAAAAGTTGCAGTAAAAACAGATGCAGATTTAACAAATCAGTTTGTGACAGGAAAAATAGAAAAATGTTTGACTGATGATGTGTATCTGTTAGTAGCTTGTTAAGAAAATTAGAGGAGTACTAATACGCGAACTTCTATTTTCTTTTGGGTTGAATTTTAGGACGAACTATATTAAAATAATATAATAGTGAAGTGTGCAGATTTCATTGGGTGGAGAAGTTTTATGAAGTCGGCAGACGTAGTTACAAAAATAGGCGCAGATAAAGAGGAAACTATGCAGAACATTAATAACACACAGTTTTTTAAAGTTGAAAAGGCACCAGAATTAGCAGTTGGTGACGTAATTAAAATTGTACATCAGGCCCTGGTGGAAAAAGGATATAATCCGGTGAATCAGATTGTAGGATATATTATGTCCGGGGATCCGACTTATATCACAAGCCATAACAATGCCAGAAGTCTTATTATGAAAGTCGAACGTGACGAACTGGTAGAGGAAGTATTAAAAGAATACATTCGTAATAACGGTTTATAAGAGGTTGGCAGAATGAGAATTTTAGGGTTAGATTTTGGCTCAAAGACAGTGGGTGTAGCAGTGAGCGATCCACTGTTATTAACTGCGCAGGGAGTTGAGATTGTTAGAAGACAATCTCCAAGCAAGTTACGTCAGACGCTTGCACGCATCGAAGAGATAATTCGTGAATATGAAGTAGATCGTATTGTATTAGGATATCCTAAGAATATGAATAATACGGAAGGCGAACGATGTGAAAAAACAAAAGAGTTCAAAGAAATGTTAGAGAGACGTACTGGGCTTTCTGTCATTTTATGGGACGAACGATTAACTACGGTATCCGCGGATAATTATATGATGGAAAGTGGTATACGTAGAGAGGATCGTAAAAAGTTTGTGGATGAAATTGCGGCAGTCTTTATTTTACAGGGATATTTAGACTACCTCAGCTTACATCCAGAAGAAAAATAAGACAGTTTATTTAGGAACGTATGTCGGAAGGAAGAAGTATGGAGAAAGTAATATTTGTAGATCCGGAGACAAAAGAAAACATTGAATTTTTCGTTGAAGAAGAGACACAGATTAACGGAAAAAAATATCTTTTAGTGACAGAGGAAGAAGACGGCGATAGTGATGCATATATTTTAGAGGAATTGGCAAATGATAAGGATGACATCGTGTACGGCATGGTAGAAGACGATGAGAGACTTGCAGCCCTTGGTAAAGTATTTGCAGAATTAATCGACGACGCAGACATTAAGTATTAAACTTGGAGGTAAAAATTTGAGCGGAAAAGCAACAACTTCAAAGCTTAAAATCATCCCACTGGGTGGTTTAGAGCAGATTGGTATGAACATTACTGCCTTCGAATATGAAGACAGTATTATTGTCGTGGATTGCGGTTTATCATTTCCGGAAGATGATATGTACGGAATTGATTTGGTAATCCCTGACATAACTTACTTAAAGGATAATATTGATCGGGTTAAAGGATTTTTTATTACACATGGACATGAGGATCATATCGGTGCAATTCCTTATGTATTAAAAGACATTAATGTGCCAATTTATGCAACAAAGCTTACAATTGGTATCATTGATAATAAGTTAAAAGAGCATAATATGCTTACAACCGTAAAGCGCAAGGTCGTTAAGTACGGACAGCATATTAATTTGGGTTGTTTTAGAGTAGAATTTATTAAGACAAATCATAGTATTCAGGATGCAGCAGCACTTGCTATCTATTCACCGGCAGGTATTGTGGTGCATACTGGTGACTTTAAAGTAGATTACACACCTGTTTTCGGTGATGCGATTGATTTACAGCGTTTTGGCGAAATCGGTAAAAAAGGTGTGTTGGCGTTGATGTGCGATAGTACCAATGCAGAGAGACCGGGCTTTACTATGTCTGAAAAGTCAGTTGGTAAGACGATTAATCAGATTTTTGAAGATCATAGCACATCTAGAATTATCGTGGCGACTTTTGCGTCTAACGTAGACCGTGTGCAGCAGATTATCAATGCAGCATATAAGAATGGTCGTAAAGTAGTCGTAGAAGGACGAAGCATGGTGAATATCATTGGCACGGCAAGTGAGCTGGGATATATTAGTATCCCGGATAATACGTTGATAGATATTGAGTCGATTAAAAATTATCCAGATGAACAGCAGGTAATCATCACAACTGGAAGTCAGGGTGAGTCAATGGCAGCATTGTCTCGTATGGCAAATGGTGTGCATCGTAAGATTAGCATCAAACCGGGCGATACGATTGTGTTTAGCTCGAATCCGATTCCGGGTAATGAGAAAGCAGTTTCGAATGTGATCAATGAGCTTGCGATGAAAGGGGCTCATGTTATTTTCCAGGATGTGCATGTATCAGGACATGCATGTCAGGAAGAGATTAAATTAATCTATTCTTTATTGCATCCGAAGTACGCGATTCCGGTGCACGGCGAATACCGTCATTTGATGGCACAGGCGAGAATTGCAGAAAGCCTTGGCATTGAGAAAGAGAATATTTTCATTTTGTCATCCGGTGATGTGTTAGAGTTGGATGATGAAGGCGCAGCAGTAAATGGCAGAGTTCATACTGGTGCAATTATGGTCGATGGTCTGGGTGTTGGTGATGTAGGTAATATTGTATTGCGTGACAGACAGCATTTGGCAGAAGACGGTATCATTATCGTTGTTATGACATTAGAAGCAGGAAGCGGTCAGGTACTTGCAGGACCAGATATCGTATCCAGAGGTTTCGTTTATGTGAGAAATTCTGAGAGCTTGATGGATGAAGCAAAACAGGTTTTAGATGATACCATGCAGTACTGTATGGACAATGGAATTACAGATTGGAGTAAAATCAAGGCAGAAGTAAAGGATGCTTTGGGAGATTTTGTTTGGAAAGAAACCAAGCGTCGTCCGATGATTATGCCAATCATTATGGAAGTTTAGAAGCGTTTAAGTGTATTTTTACAGTGATAGAGTTAAGAGGATAAGAGTGAATGAGTACAAAAAGTACAAAAAGCAAAAAGAAAACTAATAAAGTAGTATTTCGTTTTGTGAGTATCAGTTTTTCAATATTAATATTGTTAGTGGTGTTTATCGGTGTATTTAAGGCGACTACATCTTGCTATGATTTTGGGTATCGCATTTTTACGGAAACACCGGTAGAAGCATATCCGGGGAATGATGTGGTAGTCCAGATTAGTGAGGGAGATTCTGCGTTTGATATTGGAAAACAGTTAGAAGAAAAAGGATTAATCAGAGATTCTGAATTATATGTAGCGCAGTATTATTTATCTGCATATAAAGATGCGATTTTATCGGGAACCTACACATTGAATACTTCTATGACGGCAAAAGAAATGATGGATGTCATGTCGACACCGGTAGAAGAAGCAGAAGTGGAGAATGAATAGTGATTGTAGATGAGAGACTGGTGACATTTATTAATTCTTTTGACACTGGTAATACAGAAGAATTAGACCAGATAGAAAAAGAAGCAATTGAGACTTATGTGCCGATTATTCGTAAGGAGATGCAGACCTTTCTAAAAATGTTGCTTGCGATTAAGAAGCCAGCACGTATTTTAGAAGTAGGAACGGCAATCGGTTTTTCAGCGATTCTTATGGCAGAGTATAATCCGGCTGATTGTCAGATTACGACGATTGAGAATTACGAAAAACGTATCCCAATTGCCAGAGAGAATTTTAAACGTGTAGGAAAAGAGCATCAGATTACTTTGTTAGAAGGGGATGCGGCAGAAGTACTAAAGACTTTAGATGAACCATTTGATTTCATTTTTATGGATGCAGCTAAGGGACAGTATGTACATTTCATGCCAGAGGTATTACGCCTTCTGAAAAAGGATGGTATTTTGGTGTCTGATAATGTGTTACAGGATGGTGATATTATCGAGTCGCGCTATGTAGTGACCAGAAGAAACCGCACCATTCATAAGAGAATGAGAGATTATTTGTATCAACTGACGCATCATGAAGATTTGGTGACTTCCATTCTTCCAATTGGAGATGGAATTACTGTCAGTGTTAGAAAGTAGAGTAGTTTATGAAAAAGAAACCAGAGTTAATGATTCCAGCTAGTAGTCTGGAAGTTTTAAAAATCGCAGTGGTATTTGGTGCTGATGCGGTATATATTGGCGGTGAAGCTTTCGGGTTACGTGCGAAAGCGAAGAACTTTACGATGGAAGAGATGAAAGAGGGTATCGAATTTGCCCATGCTCATGGAGTGAAGGTGTATGTAACAGCGAATATTTTAGCACACAATAGTGATTTAGAGGGTGTTCGAGCTTATTTTGAGGAATTAAAAGTGTTAAAACCGGATGCGTTAATTATTGCGGACCCGGCGATTTTCATGATTGCAAAGGAAGTGTGTCCGGAGATTGAACGTCATGTCAGTACACAGGCGAATAACACCAATTATGGAACCTATCTGTTCTGGCATCAGTTAGGCGCACAGCGTGTGGTAACAGCTAGAGAACTTTCACTAGCTGAGATTAAAGAAATCAGAGCGAATATTCCAGATGAATTAGAGATTGAGACATTCATTCATGGAGCAATGTGTATCTCTTATTCCGGAAGATGTTTGCTTTCTAATTATTTCGTAGGCAGAGATGCAAATCAGGGAGCATGTACACATCCATGTAGATGGAAGTATGCAGTAGTAGAAGAAAAACGTCCGGGCGAGTATTTCCCGGTTTATGAAAACGACCGTGGTACCTATATTTTTAATTCAAAAGATTTGTGTATGATTGAGCATATTCCGGATATGGTAGATGCGGGGATTGACAGTTTTAAAATCGAA
>JAFYQA010000092.1 GCA_017547315.1 Roseburia sp.
GGTTAGCCTCCTACTCGATTTTATTTCTTTTTTACGCTATATCCGAAGGTACCAAGTTTTTCTCCGAGTAGGAAGTATTCTCCGTGTGAGTAGGTGACTAATTCGGAATCGTTTAAATGGAATTTACCTTTTTCGTCCATGTATGCATCGTCAATGGATACGCCTACTACGTCGGCGATAAACATATGATGGCAGCCAAGTTCTTTGATTTCACGAACCTTGCACTCGATATTGACAGGGCTTTCTGCGATGCCAGGTGCACTGATATGTTGAGATGTTTGTGGCGTTAAATTCATTTCTTTGAATTTATCAACGTCTTTTCCGGAACGTACACCACAGTAATCGGTAGCAAATACTAAATCTTTGGTAGTGAGGTTGATTACAAATTCACCGGATTCTTTTATCATGTGATAGGAATAACGTTCTGGACGAATCGAAATAGAGACCATCGGTGGGTTGGTACAGATAGTACCTGCCCATGCAACAGTAATAATATTCGGTTTTTCATTTGGGGTCTGACAGCTTACCATTACAGCTGGCAGAGGGTAGAGCATATTACCTGCTTTCCAATGTTGTTTTGCCATGAGAATCTCCTTATTTCATCAGGATGTCCATTAGATACATATAGACATCTTCGTTCTGTTTTTTCCAATTGTTACAAATCGCTTCTGCCTGTTCCCTCGTCTGTACAGATAAGGTTAAATCTATCAGATTGGTATCTTTTTTACGATACTGACAACGAACCGCAAAGTCGCGGTTTGGAGTGCGGTAGTAGTCTGCGATAATGGAGTTATCGTTTCGTAATTCCAATTTGTTCTCTGCAAAATAATTATTAATATCTAATTCAATTGCGTCAGGAATTTTGTCTTTTAGTAAATTCAATGTTTCTTTTCCGGCAGCAGTAATATAGTAGTGCGTGTTATTGTGCGTAGATTCGGTACGAATCAGTTCTGCATCTAATAAGTCACTGATTACCTGCTGTACACGGAAATAATCGGTGTATTCATGCTCTAAAAAGAAATTGGTGAGCTGAGTGTTAGAAAGAGGAAAGTCCACTTTATCTAACATATTTAAAATGGTTAGTTTGTATATGGTAAATGGTTCTGCCATAGTAGTTCCTTTCTAAATAAAAATGTCTGAGTGTAATGTATATGCCCTCATTACGGTGTGATGTGTGGCAGTTTTGAAGAGCATTTTCCCTGCCAGGTGTCACGTTCTGTAAAACGTTTTTGAATCGTATTTAACACTCTTTTTTTGTCAGTGCTCCAAAGAGGAGCAATTAAAAGCTTTCTTGGACCATCACCGGTAATGCGGTGTAATACGATATCCGGTGGAAGCAACTCAATACAGTCTACGATAAAGTCGCAGTATTCTTCCAAAGAAAAGGTCCAAAAAGGATGTTGTTCATAGTAATTTGCAAGTTCAGTATCTTTGAGCACGTGAAGTAGTTGTAATTTTAAACCGGAAATCGGCATTTTAGCGACATAAGACAAAGAGGCAAGCATGTCCTCTTTGCTTTCGTGAGGCAGACCGAGAATCAAGTGTGTAATCACTGGAATACCCCGAGTATGCAAATTGTAAACCGCCTCATTAAATTGTGTTAGGGTAAAACCACTGCGAATAAAAGCAAAAGACTTTTCGTGAATAGTTTGTAACCCTAATTCTACCCATACCGGCTTTATCTGATTCAATTCTTCTAATAAATCGAGTACGTTAGCAGGCAGACAGTCGCAACGGGTGGCGATGGAAAGTGCCACGATATCAGGATGTCTGATTGCTTCAGTGAAAATTTTACGCAAGTATTCTACCGGTGCATAAGTATTCGTATATGCCTGAAAATAAGCAATGTATTTTGTACATTTGGTTTTGCCTGCGACACGCATTTTAGCTTCTTCAATCTGTTCTGTAATAGAAAGGGTGGCAGAAGCGGCAAAATCGCCGGAACCGCCTGCACTGCAAAAAATACAGCCACCGGTATTTAAAGTGCCATCACGGTTTGGACAGGTCATACCGCCATTTAAAGAAAGACGGTATATTTTTTCACCAAATGTAGCTTTAAAATGATAGTCCAGTGAATGATATCGTTTATCACCCCAATAAATCGGTGTAGGGGATGATTCATAATTACGTTCAGCCATAGGTTAACGG
This sequence comes from Roseburia sp., assembly GCA_017547315.1. The sequence goes on from JAFYQA010000092.1 coordinate 2,149, forward strand.
ATATGTGCTTTTACAGCGTTACTAACCACTTCTGCAACGCGAGGGTCGAATGCTTCCGGCATAATGAAGTCGTCATTTAATTCTTCATCGGATACTAAGCCTGCCAAAGCTTCTGCGGCAGCAAGTTTCATCTCTTCGGTAATCTGACTGGCACGGCCTTCTAAGGCACCTTTAAAGATTCCAGGGAAAGCAATGACATTATTCACCTGATTCGGGAAATCGCTGCGTCCTGTGCCGACAATACGGGCTCCAGCAGCCTTTGCGATATCTGGCATAATCTCAGGAACCGGATTAGCCATAGCAAAAAGAATGGCGTCTTTGTTCATGGAAGCGACCATATCTGCAGTTACGATATTAGGAGCAGAGACACCCACAAAAATATCGGCACCGCATAATGCGTCAGCGAGCGTACCAGTCTGGTTTTCTAAATTGGTGACTTCCGTCATGTTTTTCTGCATCCAGTTTAAGTTCGGATATTCTTTGCCGATGATACCTTCTTTATCACACATGGTAACATGCTTAAAACCATAGGTCAGTAAAAGCTTGGTAATGGCGATTCCGGCAGAGCCGGCACCGTTTACGACAACTTTACAGTCTTCTTTTTTCTTGCCAGTCAGGCGCAGACCGTTGATGATACCAGTCAAAACAACGATGGCTGTACCATGCTGATCGTCGTGGAAGACCGGAATATCAAGCATTGCTTTTAAACGTTCTTCGATTTCAAAACAACGAGGTGCTGAAATGTCTTCTAAATTAATACCGCCAAAAGCAGGAGCGAGATTTTTGATCGTAGTAATGATCTCTTCGGTGTCCTGCGTATCCAGACAGATTGGAACAGCGTTTACGTTACCAAATTCTTTGAATAATACGCATTTTCCTTCCATAACTGGCATAGCAGCATAAGGTCCGATATTGCCGAGACCTAAAACAGAACTGCCGTCAGAAACAACAGCTACGGTATTTGCCTTCATCGTATAAGTATAGGCGGCTTCTTTATCGTTGGCGATGACTTTGCATGGTTCTGCTACCCCAGGGGTATAGGCAATGCTTAAATCTTCGCGGGAATTTACTTTTGATTTGGCGATGGTTTCTAATTTACCATGCCATTCTTCGTGCATTTGTAATGCTCTTTCTTTTAAATCCATATAGCATAAAACTCCTTAAATCTATTGCGATTCAGAAACCAAAGAATAGAATTACCTTGGCTTTGAATAATAAATTTATCATAGCATTTTGAATTTCATTAATCAAGACAAATTAGGGCTTTCTATTTTAGAAAAAATGAGTTATAATGCACTTATTAAAAGATAGAAACAGTCCGTTTCTGAGCGAGTTTAGAAGTTCAATGTCATTTCAGACAGGAATCCCAAGGATACAATTGACAGATAAATAGATTATAATATAGGAATTTTTTGTGTGGAAAAGGAGAAGTCGATGAGAGAAAAATATGAGAGCCTTGCAGTAGCCGTATTGCGTGATTTGGCAAAATCCCGTGGAATTCAGGGGATTTCAGCAATGAAGAAGGCGGATTTAATTGAAGTAATGCTTGCTTTAGATGAAGAAGAGAACGAGAAAAAATCAGAAGAAAAGCAGGAAGAAAAAGCAACAGAAAAACCTGCAGAAAAAGTAGAAAAGAACAATCCGGAAGATACCTTAAGCAGTTTAGACAGCGGCATCACAGCCAATGGTATTTTAGAGGTTATGGCAGATGGTTATGGTTTTATTCGTTGTGCGAACTATTTGCCGGGTGAAAATGACGTATATGTGTCTCCATCTCAGATTCGTAAATTTAACTTGAA
>JAFYQA010000093.1 GCA_017547315.1 Roseburia sp.
CTACGAAACTTTCCAAACCTTTTTGTCCTGCCATTGCTGTTGGGTGCATTTTCATATTAAATAATGTACCGTTACTTGCAATTGCATGGTCTAATTTTGCTACAGAGTTACAAGAAGCAGTTGGTCCGCTTACGTCGTATCCTGAAGTTGGTCCTACACCATCTGCTACAGGTGTATGTGCTAATCTTCCGTCCGGTGTTGCACCTGTCTGTGCACCTAAAGGTACGTTTGCAGATACCGGATATAAACCTGCCTGGAAAATACCACCACGTGGGTTCTTGTAGTTTTCCAAAGGTCTTGTATATACATAAGCAGCTTCTGTTGCTAATTCATCCACTTCGTCGATATCATTACCATATTTAGGAAGTTCAAGAATCATATCATGAATTTCTTCATAACGTTTTTTCTGTTCTTCCGGTAATTCCATATCCATTACAGACTGAATGGTTGCCTGTAAAATTTCAGGAGTTACTGTCTTACCTTCTTTTGCAAGAGATTTTGCAACGTCCATTGCAATTTCACCTGCGGTAATAGCATCTAATCCTTTACCGAAGTTCAGTTCCAGGGCTCTTTTCAATTCGCCCATAGTAACTTTCTTTTCATCATATACTAATTTTTTGATGGTATATAAAGAGTCTGCTACGTTTGCAATACCAAATCCCTGAGGACCTGTAAAGTTATAAATTGCTCCGCCTTCCTGAAGACTCATACCGCGTTTCATACAGTCATCTACCAGACAAGATTCAAATGGTAATGGAGCAAGCTGTGCATGTGCAATGTCAATGGCATTGTTTGCATTAACCATAAGCTCAATATTGTATTCCATCTGTTTTTTATATGCTTCGAAGAATTCTTCGAATGTCCGGAAGCTTTCTACATCACCAGTCTGGATACTTGCAACTTCTCCTTTGTCATAACCATTAGAAAATACCATTTCTAATGGACGACACATATTGAAGAATGCAGAATCGTGCCAACCTTCTGTTTTTCCCGGAACCTGAGGTTCAACACAACCGATAATGTTATAGTTTCTTGCCTCTTCCATTTTAATTCCACGGTTTACAAGAGCCGGGATGATAACATCATCATTATAATATGCAGGAAGTCCAATACCGGTTCTGGTAAGTTCTGCTGCACGGATTAATAAATCCTGACTGGAACCATGCCATACACGTACAGATAAGGATGGCATCGGTAAAAATACATGTTCACTTGCTGTGATACACATGAAAGATAAATCGTTTGTCGCATCTCTTCCTTTTACTGTCTGTCCGCCAACGATTAAGTTCTGGAACAGAGAGTAGCCTGCAAAACCTTCTGCACTGGCTGCATCACGACATTTATTTAAATCATTTAACTTAACCCAAATACAATCAATTAATTCCTGAGCATATTCACGGGTTAAAGTTCCTTCTTTGATTCCCTTTTCATAATAAGGATACATATACTGGTCGAATCGTCCCGGAGAAATAGAATGTCCGCTGGATTCAATCTGAAGCACCTGCTGGATGAACCAGAAAGACTGACAAGCTTCCTGGAAACTTTCTGCCGGATTTTCAGGAACTCTGTTACACACATCAGCAATGGTTAATAATTCAGCTTTTCTTACAGAATCACTTTCTTTATCTGCCATTTCTGTTGCTAATTCAGAGTAACGTTTCGCATAGTTAATAACTGCATCACAAGAAATAATGACAGCTTCCAAAAAACGCATTTTTGTGGAGTAGTTCGCATCACCAAATTGGCAGCTGTCCATTTCTTTCTGTGCTCTTGCCTTCACGCCCTTTAATCCAACACTTAAAACTTCTTCGTATTGAACTGTCACATGCCCTACACCGTTGTAGAAATAATTACCCGGTGTGAAGAAATTATGCTTCATAGCACGATGAGTTTCTTTTGCCATATAGGAAGAAGCTAACTCACTGGTTGTTTTTCCTTTCCAGTAAGCATTTGCTTTTAATAATCTTTTCTTAGTTTCATCTGCAATATAGAAAGGATCGGCACTACGTGTTTCCACGGTTTCGAATTCTGCCTCTAACCAATCATAGGAAAACTCCGGATAGGTCTGACATCCTCTCGGAGCAATAGTAGTACTACCTACAATTAACTCATCCGGTCTAATGATAATAGGAAGATGTTTCAAAATATGTTCAAAAGCACGGGCTTTTCTCATAATTACAGGCTGACCTTCTGTTGACTGATAGGATTCTGTAATAAGCTCTGCTCTTGCTGCTTCAATTTCCGGCATCTTAGCGTATAAATGATCTACCAATTTTTTTATACGTTCAGATTTTGCAATCGGAGTAGCATTATATGTATTCATAGCTTCCTCATTCCTTTCTTATATATCTTTTGGATACAAACACTGGATATTTAAACGTTTGAACATATCCATCCACTTTGTATCCGGTCTTTTATCCGTTACAATCACATCTATCTTAGATAGCGGACATATAATGGAAAAAGCCACTTTATCAAATTTTGATGAATCTACTGTCAAATATACTTTTTTGGCAGATTCTATCATACTTTGTTTCACACTTGCGGTCTCATCATGGCTTTCCGTAACACCCTTCATAATATCAATACCTTTACAGGATAAAAAAACTTTATCTGCATTGTATCTTTCAATGGACTGTGTTGCTCTGTTTCCTAACAGTGACATGGAACCCGCTTTTAAAAGACCACCGGTTGAGATAATGTCCCAACCGGATACGTCTGATAATTCTAATAAATTCTCGATAGAATTGGTAATTACAGTTAACTGTTTCTTCTGTTTGATATTCTTTGCAATAAATACTGCAGTTGTGGATGCATCTAAAAATATGCGTTCCCCATCTTTAATCTCTTTATTAATTAAATCAGCAATCTTTTGCTTTCCTACAGAATTAGTTTTCCATCGAACATTAAACGGAAGGTCGATACTACCAATTTCGTTGATTACAGCGCCGCCGTAACTTTTGATAACGTGACCTTCATCGGCCAACTTATCTAAATCTCGTCGAATGGTTTCTTCCGAAACTTCAAATTCTTTACTCAGTTCACTAACGATTACTTTCTTCTCCGTGTGAACCTTTTCCAAGATTATTTTTCGTCGTTCTGCTGCAAGCATGCATTATCACCCTTTACATGATGTATTTAGCTAATTTATCAGATGGACGTGCAATTACAGCACTGTCTAAGAACATTCCTCTACCTGCAGATTCTGCTTTCGCTTTTTCGATTGCAGCTGTTACTGCAGAAACACTACCTGTAAGAGTCATGTAACTCTTTCCGCACATACCTTTTGCAAGTCTTAATTCTAATAAATCTACGATTGCTGTTTTAGCTGCAAGGTCTGCTGCTACGATTAATGCTGCTACATCATAACATTCAAGAATACCTAATGCTTCAACTTTTTCTACTTTATTTGTGCCATAAATAGCAGGGAAAATAGAGTCATGAGGATTTCCTAACACGAAATGATCAATTACTTTATCTCCATATCTTCCTTTTACAGAGTCTACAGATGCACGAACTGCACTTAAGTCACCTGCAATCAAAACTACGAATTTACCCGGACAGGTAACTTCTGCCTGTAAAATTTCAACATCTGCTGCTTTTGACATATCATCTGCTGCTTTAAATCCTGTGGATACTGTTGTAAGTTCCACCAAACCAATTGCTCTGGCCATACTTTCTACCTCTCTTTTGAGTTAATGTCTGTAAATTATTTTGCTTTGATTACAATTTCTTTATCTGTAACTTTGTCTACGACACCATCAATAGAACAATGAATTGCAACACTTAAACCTTCTCTTGCTTCTGCAATCTTCTGTCCCACTGTTACTTTATCACCTTTACTTACGATTGGCTGAGCCGGTGCACCGATATGCATACTTACAGGAATCTTAACAATCTTGCTTTCCTGTGTATCATCATTAAATGGTGCAGGTTTATCATATTTTTCAAGACCAAGTCTTGCTGCCAATCTATGTACAGGGAGTTTTCTATAATCTCTTTCAGGGTCAACCGGTGCCGGTTCAACTTTTTCAATCTTAATTCCGGCTCCTCTGAGACCTGCTTTGAATTCCTGAATAATGGATTTTGGTGATAATCCCTGTGGACATGCGTAGTTTTCGCAGATTCCACAACCACTACAGTATGCTGAATTTGTAAATACACTTAAATCACTTGTATCATTATTCGCTACTGCTCTCATAAGTTTATGAGGTTCAATCGGATGTCCTAATGCATGTCTTGAACAGAGGTCTGTACAAGTTCTACACTGACAACAGGAAGAAGATGCTCTCTTCTTTTCGATTGACATATTCTTATCCATTTTCACAACAAGTTTGTGAGTATCCGGTAAAATAATAATCGCATTTGTTGTTTTGGTAATTACGGTATTATCTGTTCCCAGACGTCCCATCATAGGTCCACCCATAACATATGCAGGATTGTTAACTGTTGCTTTACCTGCCATAGCGATTGTATCTTTTACTGTAGTTCCCAAAGGAACTCTGATAGTAACCGGATTATCAATCTCACCTACAATTGATACCAATTTGCTGGATACCGGTGTGTTGTTGTAAACTGCTTCGTATAAGTTATACATAGTTTCAACGTTATATACTACCACGTTTTCATCTATTGGAAGTCCGCCCGGTTTGATTACTCTTCCGGTTGCTTCATAAATTAAAACTACTTCATCTCCCATTGGATATGCTGCTTTTAAAGCACATATTCTTACATTTGGGTAATTACCTAAAACCTGTTCTACTGCTTTAATAGTAGTTACATATTCACTTTTAATTCCAACAACTGCTTCTTTTGCACCAAAGGCTTCTCTTACTTCATCTAACATTTTGATGATTTCTTCTGTATGAGTTGCCAATAACTGTCTATGAAGCTTTAATAACGGCTCACATTCTACACAGTTTAAGATTACTGTGTCAGCCTTATCTGTCATTTTAGCATACGCTGGGAAACCGGCTCCACCGGCACCTACAATACCATTTTCTCTTGCAATACTTTTCAGTTCGTCGATCCGCATATCTATTTGCTCCAATCCTGTCCTTCATCAATGATGCCCACAATTGCTGCATCAACTGGTGCATCTGCCATATCACATCCGATTCTGGCAGCACTGCCCTTCGCTACTAATACATATTCACCTATACCGGCACCAATGATATCTATTGCAACCAGACGAGTACCGGCTCCACTATAATTTGCCACCGGCTCAACAATCATAAATTTGTTGCCCACTAATTTTTCACTTTTTCTGGTGGAAAATAAGCTTCCCACAACTTTTCCAATAATCATGATAACTCTCCCCTTTAATGAATAAAAATTTTATCCAATGCACGGACAAGCCGGTGTACTAGTACACCAGCTGCCCCTCATTGATAAATCTTCATTCTTACAGGATGATTGCTGCTAATTCGTCCTGTCTTACCTGACATGCATTTGCTTCGTCAGTATCAATATGCATTTCTGTTGTAAAAGATTCATCCACACGAATCTTTACGTTATCTAATAAGGCACCTCTTTCATTTCCCATGCGAACGGTAACGAAATCATTATCTTTTACACCTGCTGCTTTTGCATCTTCAGGACATAAATGAATATGTCTTGCAGCTACAATACAACCTTCTTCAAGATAAATAGCTCCTTTTGGTCCTACCAATGCGATAGGTGCGCTTCCTTTTGTGTCACCAGACTGTCTTGTAGGTGCTTTGATACCCAATGTACGAGCATCTGTTGCAGAAATTTCAACCTGAGAACTACTTCTAACAGGTCCTAAAATACGAACATTTTCAATCGCACGAAGTTTTAATCCTACGATTGTACACTGTTCATTAGATGCAAACTGTCCACCCATAAGCTCTTTTTTCTTAGTGAGCTGGTAGCCTTTACCAAATAACTGTTCTACATGTTCCTGGGTTAAATGAATGTGTCTTGCAGATATTCCAACAGGTACCTTGAATTCAGGCTTATTTGTTTTAGTACTATCAATTGCCTGCAATACCATCTTGGTAATTTCTTCTATATTTCCATAAGTACTCAAGATTCACACCATCCCTCTTTAATAGTTGTTAATGCTAACTATTTAACTACTGGTAAAATGCTTTCTACATCACCGTGTGGTCTTGGGATTACATGTGTAGCGATAACTTCGCCTAAAGAACGAGC
>JAFYQA010000094.1 GCA_017547315.1 Roseburia sp.
GTTAGCAAAGGAAAAACATATCAAAGCAGGGGTTGTATTATCTGCAGTAGGTTGTGTTTTGGAGGCGAAACTTCGAGATGCAAGTGGTGTAACAATCAGAGCAGTGAAGGAACACTGTGAAATTGTAAGCCTAAATGGTACAGTAAGCGAAAATAGATGTCATTTGCATTTAGCATTATCAAAAGAAGATTTGTCTACAATTGGTGGACATATGGTTGAAGGTTGTGTGATTAATACTACCTGTGAATTGGTGATAGCAGAATTACCAGAACAGCAGATAGATGTGGAATTTGATGAGGAAACCGGTTATAAAGAGTTAATTTTTAAAGTAAAAAGAGATTAATTGTACAAAATAAATAATAGAAATATTTGAAATCGAGAGCAAAGTAATGTGAAATAAGGCTGTTTCTTAAATGATAGTTTATAACAAATCATAGTTAAGAAACAGCCTTATTTATATTTGATGATATATAGGTTGAATACAATATTAATCTTCTACAGCAGGATTAAATCCTGAAATCCAGCCATCGCGAGCAGACATTTTGTAGAACTTTTCAGAATTATAATCTTTGAAAAATACAAGGTCACCAGCTGTATGAATTTCGGTAAAGACACCTTCTTTTAAAACGGTATAGTTACTTCCGTCTGTGCGGACAGAGCAGAAAGCAGGCGATGAGCCGGTTCTCTGGAAATATACCGTGCCATTATGTACGTTAAAACATTCGATCCAATCATTAGCAAGTGTAGTTTTTTCACCAGTTGATAAATCAACTTTTGCAAGACTATAAGAATCATCACAATCCATGAAATAAATAACGTTGCCTTCTACAATCGGCATCCAGCAATTGCCTTCATAAAAGAGTGTCTGTGCACCAGTAGCAGTATCGTAACGATAAACATTGTGATCTTTTTCCAAACCATTATAATAAATAAAACGGTCTTTTGTAGAACAGGTATAATAAGGCTGTGGAAATAACATGGATTTCTCTTCGCCATCGTTTTTAATACGATATAACGTAGAAGCTTCTGTGGCATTATAATGGACGTAATATAGGTAATTACCTACAAGTGAAGCATACATACAAGGATCTGTATCCAAGACTTTTACTTCGCCTTTGCCATCTCTGCGGATTTTACATAAGCTATGTGTGTTAATATGTAAAAAAGCAAAGTCTGATTCTGAGTTATCACCGGTTCTTGTATAATAAATGTAATGTTCGTCTGCATTGATGAAAGCGGCACTGTCATCAGAGAGTTTTTTGACATTGGTTCCGTCGGCATTCATCTGATATAAGTGGTTCTCATCATTTGGATTAGCGAAATAAATGATGCCATCGTATTCGCAGAAAAGACCGCTGTTATATAGATTGCCTGCAGAATTGCCGTTTACATAGCCTTCATTGTAATAATCCTTGGTAATATCATTTATGTAGAAGATACCGGCTCCTATTCCGGCAAGACTTAGGATAATTAAGAGGATGGAAATAACTTTTTTCATAAAAATAAACCTTTCTGAATCAAAATCTAGTATATATAAGAAAATCTTACTTATATTTAGTATACCATTTTAGTATAGGAAGTTGCAAGTTATAGTGATTAATAAATTGAACCTGAATTTAAAGCGTGGTAAAATATGAATAATAGAGAAAATGCCAAGGAGCAAGTTATGAGGGATTTATTAGAATTAAGGGATGAAATAGATAGTATTGATTCAGAAATTGTTGCATTGTATGAACGTAGAATGGCGATTGCACAAGAGGTTGCAGAATATAAAATTTCGGTAGGAAAACCTGTTTTTGATAAAGAAAGAGAGCAGAGTAAATTAAAAAACTTAAGTGAAAAAGTACATACGAATTTTTTGAAACATGGTGTGCAGGAGCTGTTTGAACAGATTATGTCCATGAGCAGAAAGCGTCAGTATCAGCTTTTGACCGAGCATGGGAAGGTAGAAACGTTAGTATTTGAAGAGGTAGAATATTTAGATTATAAAGAAGCGAAAATCGTGTTCCAAGGAACAGAGGGAGCATATTCGCAGCTTGCGATGCAGGAGTATTTTGGGAAAAATATCGATAGTTGGCATGTAGATACCTGGCGGGATGCAATGGAAGCGATTAAGAATGGGGATGCGGATTATGCGGTGCTTCCAATTGAGAATTCGTCCGCAGGTATTGTTTCAGAAAACTATGATTTGCTGGTTGAGTATGATAATTGTATCGTTGGGGAGCAGATTATCAGAATTGACCATGCACTTTTGGCATTACCGGGAGTGAAAAAAGAAGAGATTACTGATATTTATTCACATCCACAGGCATTGATGCAGTGTGGAAGATACTTAGATGCACATAGGGAATGGGAAAAGCATAGTTATAAAAATACAGCGATGGCATCCCAAAAAGTAAAAGAAGACGGTGAAAAACAGAAAGCGGCTATCGGCAGTAAATTAAATGCAGATATTTATGGATTGCAGGTATTAGAAGAAGCGATTCAGGATAATAAGAATAATTACACACGTTTTATCATTGTAGCTAGCAAGAAAGTATTTGCGAAAGACGCAAATAAGATTAGCATTTCTTTTGAAATTCCACATGAGAGTGGTTCGTTGTATCATAAGTTGTCACACTTTATATACAATGGACTCAATATGAATAAAATTGAATCACGCCCAATTCCAGATAAAACGTGGGAATATCGATTTTTTGTAGATTTTGAAGGTAATTTAAAAGATGCGGCAGTACAGAATGCACTACGCGGATTAAAAGAAGAGACAACGTGTCTTAAAATTTTAGGAAATTATTAATAGTACACAAGAAAGGAACTGCATTGTAGTGTAAGATATTTGCACTATAAAATAGGTGTCGGTTGTTTAACGAGAAGATGAAAAGTCCAAAAAATTTAATTTTATATAAAGAATTTGAACATGGGAAATTGTTTTATGATTTTACATGGATTATGGAGAATTATAACAGTGAATATTATAATAAAGAAGACATTGAAGCGTTGTTATTTGAATGTTTGAATCAGTTGATGGAAGTGGCAGTCAGCCATGGATTTGAAGGAAATCTTTGGCATAGCTTTCTTACATTTTTACTGGTGAATAACGAGAATGCTTATAGTAAAGCATGTGAAATCAGAGGGGAAGTGGAAGGTTCCATTAACCAGATTGTAATGCATGATTTTACGATTATAAAAGAATATTTTGACTTTGATTTTTCGGTATTCGAAGAATTGTCCTGTGAATGTATTTGGGCCATTACGAATTATGAGAGTATGACCGGAAGTGGAAAATTATTTAATAAACGTATCCGTAACCGTATTTTAGCGTTAAAAGAAAAATTAGAATCTGCAGAAAGCGTGGCAGAGTTTAAGACAGCTGTAACGGATTTTTATAAGGATTACGGCGTTGGTAAATTAGGACTTCACAAAGCCTTTCGTATTCAGCATAGAGAAGGAGAAATTGCTGCAATTGTTCCAATCAGTAATATTGCACACGTACATCTGGATGATTTGGTAGGATATGAGATTGCTAAACAGAAGCTGATTGATAATACAGAAGCTTTTTTAAATGGAAAAGAAGCCAATAACTGCCTGCTATATGGGGATGCAGGAACTGGTAAATCGACTAGTATCAAAGCGATTGCTAATCAGTATTATGACAGAGGGTTACGTTTGATCGAAATCTATAAGCATCAGTTTTGTGATTTGAATGATGTGATTACTCAGGTGAAGAACCGTAATTATAAATTCATTATATACATGGACGATTTATCCTTTGAAGAGTTTGAGATAGAATACAAATACTTAAAAGCAGTTATTGAAGGTGGTTTGGAAAAGAAACCGGACAATGTATTAATTTATGCGACTTCAAACCGCAGACACCTGATTCGCGAGAATTTTTCTGATAAAGAAGAGATTCGTCAGGACATGCATACTTCAGACACAGTACAAGAGAAATTATCCTTGTATACGCGTTTTGGAGTTTCTATTTATTTTGGTTCTCCGAGTAAAAAAGAATTCCAAGTGATTGTAAAAGAGTTAGCAAAACGTCATGCAATTATGATGTCAGAGGAGGAGTTATTATTAGAAGCCAATAAGTGGGAACTTTCTCATGGCGGATTATCAGGCAGAACGGCACAGCAGTTTATTAATTATTTACTAGGAAAGCAGTAGGGGGATAAAATACCTATGAAAATCTGTACATTTGCAGCAACATACATTGGTTCATCAGAAGTGAGTTTAAAGATATATGAGATTTCACCGAAAAGGGGTATCAAAGAGATTGACTATATTCGTTCACGAATTGAGTTAGGAAAAGATGCGTATTCTGCAGGGAAAATCGGGTATGAATTGGTAGAAGCTTTGTGCAATACACTGGCAGATTACAAAAAAATAATGGAGACCTATAAGGTAGATGCTTATGAAGTATATGCGGCATCTGTATTGCGTGATACGCAGAATGTGCTTTTTATTTTAGATCAGATTCGTATTCGTACCGGATTCGAAGTAAAGATTTTAAGTAATTCAGAACATCGCTTTATCAGTTATAAGGCAATCGCTATGCATGAGGAGTTTGAAAAGTTGATTCAAAAAGGTGCAGCATTCGTGGATATCGGAGGCGGCAGCATGCAGGTGACTGTTTTTGCAAATGGAAAGGTTGTGACAACACAGCATCTGGCACTTGGAACGATGAAAATGCGAGAGCAGTTAGAACGTCAGAGTGCGAATATCAAACAATATGAGCAACAGATTGAAGAGTTGGTTTACAAAGAATTAGAAGTATTTAAAGCATTGTTTATGGAAATAGAAAAAATCAAATATCTGATTGTCACTGGGGAATATACTTCAGAGTTGGTTCATAAAACAGGTCGAAAAACAGAAGATGATACCGTAGAAGCGATAAAAGTGACATCCTATTTGAAAAACTTTGCTGAGCGGAGTGCCGAAGAGATTGCGGAAGAATTGAATCTGCCGAGTGAGTATGATGCGTTGCTGATTCCATATATGATGATTTTAAAATGTATGGCAAATGGCATGGGGGCAGAACGAATCTGGGCGCCTGGAACGAATGTGAGTGATGGTATTGCTTATGATTATGCACAGAAAATGCATCTGATAAAAGGTGGACATGATTTTAATGCAGATATTTTATCTGCTGCTAGAGATTTGGCGGGACGATATATGAGTTTTATGCCACATTTGGATGCATTGGTACAGATGTCGGATTTGATTTTTGATACTATGAAAAAAGTACATGGTCTGGGGAACCGTGAAAGACTTTTATTAGATGTTTCTGCGATTTTACATGATTGTGGAAAGTTCATCAGTATCGCAAATGGTCCGCAGTGTTCGTATGATATTATTATGGCATCAGAGATTATCGGTTTGTCACACAAAGAACGTGCGATTGTAGCCAATGCAGTATTGTATAAGTCGCATCCACTGCCGGCTTATGATGTATTAGCAGATAAACTAGATCACGAAAGTTATTTGGTAGTAGCAAAATTATCCGCAATTTTACATGTAGCAAATGCGATGGATCGTAGTCATAAGCAAAAGTTTAAAAATGTGAAAGCTGTGATAAAAGGTAAGGAACTTGTGATTACCATCGAGACAGATGGAGATGCAAGCTTAGAACGTGCATTATTTGATACGAAAACAGAGTTTTTTGAGAACATATTTAGTATGAAACCTGTTATAAAAGAAAAAAAGATAACTATTCAGTAGGTCCGTGCATTTACTACACAGACCGTGAGAACACGAAAAAGAGTATATCTGTAAAAGGAGCACTTATGGAGAAGGAACTGGATTTTACAAAACCGGAATATTATCAGAACCGTGAATTAAGCTGGTTGAAGTTTGAACATCGTATTTTGAATGAGGCAAGAGACAAAAATATTCCTTTATTGGAACGCTTGAAGTTTGCAAGTATTGTATCTTCGAATTTGGATGAATTTTTTATGGTGCGAGTAGCATCTTTAAAAGATATGGTACATGCGAAATATAAAAAACGCGATATGTCAGGTATGACAGCGACAGAGCAGTTAGAAGCGATTAGCGAAAAAACCAAAGAATTGGTGGAATTACAGTACAGTACATATAATCGGTCATTGGTTCCGCTTATGCATGCAAACCATATCAGAGTAATCGATAGTTATGAAACACTGACAGAAGAGCAGGCGGCTTTTGTGGATCGATATTTTATGGAAGATGTGTATCCGGTATTGACGCCGATGGCAGTGGATGCATCACGTCCATTTCCATTGATTCGGAATAAAACATTGAATATTGCAGCATTGTTGAAGAAAAAAGAAGGGGAAGTAGAATTTGCTACGGTACAGGTTCCAAGTGTTCTTACACGTATTGTGCCAATTCCTGGAGCAGATGCAGAAGAAAAATGTTTTATTTTATTAGAGCAGATTATCGAGAAAAATATTCATAAATTATTTTTGAATTATGAAGTGCTTTGTGCGTATCCATATCGTGTTATGCGTAACGCTGACTTGACGATTGATGAGGAAGAAGCAGAAGATTTATTAAAAGAGATTGAAAAGCAGTTGAAGAAACGTCAGTGGGGTGAAGTAATTCGATTAGAAGTGCAGCATGACATAGATAAAAAGTTACTGAATATTTTGAAAGCAGAGTTGAAAGTAGCGAATCAGGATATTTTTAAAATTAATGGTCCAGTCGACTTAACATTCCTTATGAAGATGTATGGTATCCCTGGATATGATCATTTGCGTAACAAATCATATAAGCCTCAACGCGTGCCAGAAATTGAGCCTGGAACAGATATTTTTGAGACGATTAAAAAGGGTGATATCCTGTTACGTCATCCGTACCAGACATTTGATCCTGTTGTTGATTTTATCAGACAGGCCGCTACGGACCCTGAGGTGTTAGCCATTAAACAGACACTTTATCGTGTCAGCGGTAATTCTCCGATTATCGCATCCTTAGCACAGGCGGCAGAGAATGGAAAACAGGTAACTGTTCTAGTAGAGTTAAAGGCTCGTTTTGACGAAGAAAACAATATTGTCTGGGCTAAAAAATTAGAGCAGGCAGGCTGTCATGTTATCTATGGTCTGGTAGGATTAAAGACACATAGTAAAATAGCGTTGGTTGTTCGTAAGGAAGAGGATGGTATCAGACGTTATGTACATTTAGGTACCGGTAACTATAACGATTCAACCGCGAAATTGTATACAGACTGTGGTATTTTCACCTGTCACGAAGCAATTGGCGAGGATGCAACTGCAGTATTTAATATGTTATCCGGTTATTCAGAACCGCCATCATGGAATAAGTTGACATTGGCACCAATCTGGTTACGAGCAAAATTTGAGAAGTTAATTGCCAGAGAAATGAAGCATGCAAAAGCAGGTCGTCCTGCACATATCATTGCTAAAATGAATTCTTTGTGTGATGAGGGTATTATCAAAAAGTTATATGAAGCATCTGCGGCAGGTGTTAAAATTCAATTGATTGTACGAGGAATCTGCTGCTTAAAAACAGGTATTCCAGGAATTAGTGAGAATATCGAGGTGCGTTCTATTGTAGGTAATTTCTTGGAGCATAGTCGTATTTTTTATTTCTTAAATGATGGAAATGAAGAAATCTATATGGCAAGTGCGGACTGGATGCCAAGAAACTTAGACAGACGAGTAGAAATTTTATTTCCTGTTTTAGAAGAAAAATTGCAAAAAAGAGTAAAACATATCCTAGAAATAGAATTAAGTGATACTCTTAAAGCACATCTTATGAATGCAGAAGGGGATTATGAGAAAATTGATAAACGTGGAAAAGTGATTCTTTGCTCACAAGATTATTTCTGTGAAGAAGCAATAAAAGAAGCAGAAGCACTTATACCTGTACATTCTAGTCAAAGCAGAGTGTTCATTCCGGCAGAACCGGTAGAATAGACGATACAAGGTAATGTTAAAAAATAAACGATTCGATATGTAAAATGAAAATTTTATCATATCGAATCGTTTTTTATAGTCTTAGTTACGACTGGCTTTGATATTTTCTAATACTTCGTAAGGGATGTATAATTTGCCGTAACCGGTTGCAAGATTTAAGTTAGGTTTTGTGGTACCGTGGAAATCTGAACCGCCACTGATGAGTAGACCATTTTTTTGAGCAAGCTGCTTCATTTGACGTTCCTCACTTGGCGTATAGGTGCAATAAATGGCTTCGATGCCGTCTAATCCAGCTTCTTTCATATTGTCAATTAGTTGCTGTAAACGTGTATCACTTAAATGATAAAGTAATGGATGGGCTAAAATAGCAGTGCCACCCGCTTTTTTTATAAGACGTACAGCGTCCATTGGTGTGATTTTAAAGCGGTTTACAAAACATTTGCAATGATCTCCGATATATTTTTCGAAGGCGGTCTGAATAGAAGGAATCATACCATGCTCATATAAAAAGCGGGCAATATTTGCACGGGTAATGACACAGTCTGGATTTTCAGCTTTTAGTGCATCCATGGTAATGTCAAAACCTTCTTTTTGCAGATTGGCAACAATCAGTTCATTTCGGTTGTCACGACAATTTTTAAATTCCTGTAATTGTTCTAGTAAATAGGAATCTTCGATGTCAATATATAGTCCCACGACATGCACTTCTTTTCCGTGGTAATCGGTAGATAATTCAATACCAGGAATCAGTTCAATGTCATTGGCGACTGCAAGTAGGGCAGCTTTTTGGATGCCGGCTATTGTGTCGTGGTCTGTTATAGCTATCGCAGATAGACCAACGCGTTTTGCTTCTGCGATTAATTCTTCCGGTGTGAAGCTTCCGTCAGATTCGGTAGTATGTGTATGCAAATCAATGATAGCTGGAGTCATATTAAACCTTCTTTCATAAATATTAATATATTTATAAAGATACCATAATTTTATACGTTTGACAAACTTATCAGGAAGTGATACCATTCTAATAGTTATAGGGTTTTACAAGATGAGGAGACGAAAGATGAAACGGGTTATGAGAAAAATATCTGCATTATGTGTAGGTGTATTGTTACTTGGAACTTTAACAGCATGTTCACAGTTTGATGCAAGTGGTTATGTAAAAGCGATTTTAGATAATGCTTATTATAATGATGTGACTGGTATTATTGAACAGGAGATTGGTACAGCAGAGGAAGCATTGGCTATTTATGAGCAGGGAATTGAGGCACAGGTAGCGACTGTAAACGCGGAGCTTGCGATATCAGATGCATTGACAGAAGAGTACCGTCAGTTTTTTAAAGACTTATATGCAAGTGTAAAGTATACGGTAGGAGAGACGGTAGAAGTAGACAAAGAGAACTTGGAAGTGACTGTTACTTACGAGAAGATGTATGTGTTCACAGAAGCGGTTGTAATGTATCAGGAGAAGCTTACAGAGATGGCAGCGACTTGGACGGAAGCAGCATTAGCAGGTGAAGAAGTTCCGACAGATGAACAGATGAACGAACAGCTCTTTGCAATACTAAAGGATTGTTTAAGAACAGAATTGGCTGAGGCATCTTACGATGCACCGGCTACTGCAACAATTAGAGTACAGTTAGTGAATAATGTATGGACACCAAATCAGGAAGATTTACTGAATTTAGAGTATTCGTTATTTGATTTTGAAGGTTTATATGAAATGCAGTAATTTAGAAAATGAATGTCAGGCATCTAAAAAAGTGAAAAAGATGCTTGACATTTCTTTTTGACTGTGATAAAGTATAGAAGTTGTAAGAAAATGAAGTAGAGTATCCACTCTCACCGGAGCACAAAGGTTACGACCTTTCACGTGACTCATGGTTAATATTTCAAGAGCCTCACATAGTAAATGTGCGATTTTGTGATTGATTGTGGATAGTCTGTCTATCCACTTTTTTATTTTGGAGGTACAAAGCCATTAGCGAGTTAATGATTAATGAACAGATCAGAGACAAAGAAGTTCGTCTGATTGGGGAAAATGGAGAACAGCTCGGCATTATGTCGGCAAA
>JAFYQA010000095.1 GCA_017547315.1 Roseburia sp.
AGCACGACCTTGCCAAGGTCGGGGCCGCGGGTTCGAGTCCCGTCTCGCGCTCTTCTTTTAGAGGGAGACTTCTGAGAGTACAATTTAATAAATGCGCGAGTGGCTCAGTTGGTGGAGCACGACCTTGCCAAGGTCGGGGCCGCGGGTTCGAGTCCCGTCTCGCGCTCTAAGAAAAGAAAAGCACATACTTTTGTATGTGCTTTTTCTTTTCTTAGAGCGTGTGATGTGCACACCGAAGCAAAGGAAGATGTCGCTAAAGCGACGCTTCGGTGACACACGAGTCCAATCCTGGACTCGAAAGTTTGAGTTCTCCGTTCCACTCCGGTCGGCACAAATTTATACTTGAAATTTTAAAATTTTTCTATAAAATGGTTATTACATCGACATGGTGTAGGAAACAAATTTCTTTTTATCAAAATATTCACTAGAATATTTTAGTGAATATTTCAAATCGCTTTTTGTGGTGTCAAAGTTCGCAATGCGCGAATGTATTTTTTCAATTTGTTATCGGAAATGGTAACATCAAATTATTTTCAAACACAAAATTTTATATTGTAAAAAGCAGATTATTCTTTATAATGAAAGATGTAGAGTTGTGTTTTGTGAGGAGATTCTGCTTTTTATGAGGGAAGAGAGGCAGAATGACAAAAGAGACAAGAACACAGTGGCATCCGGCTTTCTGTGCTGCAATGAGGCTAGAATTAATTGAGAACAAAGAAGATTTAGATTATACGAATGAATATAATCTAAATAGTAAGCCGATTCAGATGGACTTATTAGTGATTAAGAAGTCTAAGGATGTTGAGATTAAAAATGAAATCGGCAAGATTTTTCGCGGACATAATATTATGGAGTATAAGTCACCGGATGATGAGTTAAATTTGGATACATATGTGAAAGTAATCGGATATGCCTGTATGTATAAGGCAAGCGAAGTACATGCAGGGGATATTGATTTGGATGATATTACAATTACTCTGATACGTGAGGGAAAACCAAGAGAACTATTAAAATGGTTTGTAAAAAATGATTATGAAGTTTGCGAAAAGTATAAAGGAATATACTATGTAGAGAAAATCGGTTGCTTTCCGATACAGGTAATCGTGTCTGGAAAGTTGTCAGTAGAAAATCAGAAGTGGCTGACACTACTAAGTAGAAACTTGAATCGGAAAGAAGTAGAGCGAATTGTTTTGCAAACAGAGAAATTAACACAGAATGATGAAAAACTGTATGCGGATTCTGTATTACGGGTTGCAGTAAAAGAGAATAAAGAAACGTTTCGTATAAGCAGAGGGGAGAGTGAGAATATGTTTGAGTCATTGCGCGAACTGATGAAAGAAGATCTTGATGAAGCAACTAAAATCGGTGAGGAACGTGGTCGAGAAGAAGTTATTTTAAATAGTTTAAGAAATGGAAGAACAGCAGAAGCGATTGCAGAGTTCTTGGGAATTCCATTAGAGGAAGTAAAAGCGGTAGAAAAGAAAATGTAGAGTTAGGGAATAAAAAACATGTCAGAGGTACATATGTGACCACTGACATGTTTTTAAATTTATATGAGGAATTTCAAAAATTAGAAATTATTCACAAGAATGCTAGTTTTTACAAGTTCGGAAACAGTTTCAAAAATTCTTCCGTTGATTGTGCAACCGGTAAAGAAGGATTAATTGCTGCGACAATCTGACGCGGTGGAATCGTTTCTTTTGTTTTAACTACAAATAAATCTTTGGAATCTTTTTCGATACAGAAGTCTGGAACGAAAGCGATGCCGAGTCCGATTCTTGCTAAGTCAATTAACAAATCGTTACTGCTTAATTCGATTTCAGGGATTAACTCTAACTGATGTTGTAAAAAGAGATTGTGAAGGAATTCGCTGGTGGTACTGCGGCGTTCCAATAACATCAATGGATAATGTCCCAAATCTTCAAAAGCAAGTTCTTTATTTTCTAAATCAAAGTGGTTGCGATTGGCAATAAATACATCACTAAAGTTACATACTGTTTTCTGGATGTAAGCTTGATTTAACTGGGAGTTTGGAAAGTTTGTAATGATTAAATCTACTTTTCCTTGCTCTAACAATTCTACACAACCTAATGAGGTTGAATTCGATACTTTTATTGGTACGTTTGGGAATAACTCATGGAATTTCTTGAGGTAAGGTACTAAAAAGTAACGGCAAAGTGTATCGCTGGATGCGATGTGAAGCTGTCCGAGACCTAAGGTGCCTGTTTCTAATAACTGATTTTCACCACGCTGAATTAGGTTCATGGCTGGTTCAATATGCTTTAATAAAAGTTTACCTGCCGGAGTAAGCTGTACTTTCTTTGTACTTCGGATGAAAAGCGGCTGTTCTAATTTTTTCT
The DNA here is from genome assembly GCA_017547315.1 of Roseburia sp. The sequence goes on from JAFYQA010000095.1 coordinate 2,361, forward strand.
CTAAGGTTTTTATTGACTGGCTTACTGCAGATTGAGAAATAAATAATTGTTTGCTGGCATCAGAAAAGCTTAATGATGTGGCAACATAATAAAATACTTTATATAATTCGTAATTAATATCCATAATAGGAGCCTTTCTCTTGGGAATTTATTTTTAAATGTAAGTAATTACAACAATAATTATAAGACATACTTATAAAAGTGTCAAATCCTAAAATGGGAATGCCAATGGACAAAGATTAGGAAAGAATATTAATATATCTTATAACAAAAATTAAATATATTAATTTTGCTAATTTTACGCACTATGTTATACTGCTAAATGGAATTTTATATTATAATAATAATTAATGATACAAACAGATAATTTTGTTGGGAAAGGAAACAGGCATTATGAGTAATGTAAGACGTGTATACGTGGAAAAGAAGCCGGCATTTGCTGTAAAAGCAAAAGAATTGCAGGCAGAAATCAAAGGTTACCTTGGTATTAAAACCGTAACAGGTGTGCGTGTGTTGATTCGCTATGATATTGAGAATATCTCAGAAGACACCTATAAGAAAGCATTGGTAACTGTATTTTCTGAACCACCAGTTGATGATATTTATGAAGAAAAATTTGAAAGCTTCGGTGCAGCAAGCTTCTCAGTTGAATACCTTCCAGGACAGTTCGATCAGAGAGCAGACTCTGCTGAGCAGTGTATGAAGTTGTTAAATGAAGAAGAAGAACCAATTATCCGTTCTGCAACTACATACGTAATCGAAGGTGAAGTATCAGAAGAACAGCTTGCAGCAATCAAAAAGCATTGTATTAACCCAGTAGATTCACGTGAGGCAGATGCAGACAAGCCTGCTACATTGGTACAGTCATTTGATGATCCGGAAGATGTTATTATTTTTGATGGTTTCACTGGTATGGCAGAAGCAGAGTTAAAAGAACTTTACGGTTCCCTTAACCTTGCAATGACATTTAAGGATTTCTTACATATCCAGAATTATTTTGCAAATGAAGAAAAACGTAATCCATCTATGACAGAAATTCGTGTGTTAGATACTTACTGGTCTGACCACTGCCGTCATACAACATTCTCTACAGAATTAAAGAATGTTTCTTTTGATGATGGATATTATAGAGCTCCAATCGAAGCTACTTATAACAATTACTTAGATGGTTTCAAGAACTTATACGAAGGTCGTTCTGATAAATTTGTCTGCTTAATGGACATTGCACTTTCTGCAATGAAACAGTTGAAAAAACAGGGCAAATTAGACGATCAGGAAGAATCAGATGAAATCAATGCATGTTCTATCGTTGTTCCTGTTGAAGTAGACGGTGAAATCGAAGAGTGGCTTGTAAACTTTAAAAATGAAACACATAACCATCCAACAGAAATCGAACCATTCGGTGGTGCTGCTACTTGCTTAGGCGGAGCAATCCGTGATCCATTGTCAGGACGTACTTATGTATATCAGGCAATGCGTGTAACAGGTGCTGCTGATCCAACAGTTTCTGTAAAAGACACAATCCCTGGCAAGCTTCCACAGAAGAAATTAGTGCGTGAAGCTGCTCATGGTTACAGCTCTTATGGTAACCAGATTGGTCTTGCAACAGGTTATGTAAAAGAAATTTATCATCCAGATTACGTTGCAAAACGTATGGAAATCGGTGCTGTTATGGGTGCAGCTCCAAGACGCGCTGTACAGAGACTTAACTCTGATCCAGGCGATATCATCATTTTACTTGGTGGCCGTACAGGACGTGACGGTATCGGTGGTGCAACAGGTTCTTCTAAGGCTCACAACACAGAATCTACTGCAGTTTGTGGTGCAGAAGTTCAGAAAGGTAACCCACCTACAGAACGTAAAATCCAGAGACTTTTCCGTCGTGAAGAAGTTGCTTACATCATCAAGAAATGTAATGACTTTGGTGCAGGCGGTGTATCTGTAGCAATCGGTGAATTAGCAGCCGGTCTTCGCGTACAGTTAGATAAAGTTCCAAAAAAATATGCTGGTCTTGATGGAACAGAACTTGCTATTTCTGAATCACAGGAACGTATGGCAGTTGTAGTAGCTCCGGAAGATGTTGAGAAGTTCTTAGGCTTCGCAAAAGAAGAGAACTTAGAAGCAATCGAAGTAGCTACTGTTACAGAAGAACCAAGACTTGTATTAGAGTGGAGAGGCAAAGAAATCGTAAATCTTTCTCGTGCTTTCTTAGATACAAACGGTGCTCATCAGGAAACTGACGTAGCAGTTGATATGCCAGTTCCAGAAGATAACTATTTCAAAGCTATTCCAACTGCAAAAGTAAAAGAAGCAGTAGAAGCAGGCGATATGAAAGCTGCCTGGTTAGCAGAATTAGCAGATCTTAACGTATGTTCACAGAAAGGTCTCGTTGAAATGTTCGACGGTTCTATCGGAGCAGGCAGCGTATTTATGCCATACGGCGGTAAATATCAGTTAACAGAAACTCAGACAATGGTTGCAAAACTTCCTGTATTAAAAGGAAAAACTGATACAGTGACTATGATGAGTTATGGATATGATCCATACCTTTCAAGCTGGAGCCCATACCACGGCGCAATCTACGCAGTTGTAGAATCGGTTGCGAAGATCGTAGCTTCCGGCGGGGACTACAGCAAGATCCGTTTCACATTCCAGGAATACTTCCGCAGAATGACAGAAGATCCACATCGTTGGAGCCAGCCGTTTGCAGCACTTCTCGGTGCTTACAGCGCTCAGATGGGATTCGGTCTGCCATCTATCGGTGGTAAGGACAGTATGTCAGGAACATTCAATGATATCGATGTTCCGCCAACACTGGTATCCTTTGCAGTGGATGTGGCAAGTGATAAAACAATCATCACTCCGGAATTAAAGAAAGCGGGAAACAAACTGGTTCTCTTAAGTGTTCCGAAGAATGAATATGATTTACCAGACTATGGTTACATGATGGAACAGTATGGTAAATTCCATGAAGACGTGAAAGCAGGCAAGATCGTATCTGCTTACGCATTAGATTCTCACGGTGTAATTTCTGCAGTAAGTAAGATGGCATTTGGTAACGGTCTTGGTGTGAAGATTGAACATAACTTCGACCCAAGAGATGCGTTTGCTCCAGGCTTCGGATGCATCGTAGCAGAAGTACCGGACGGAAAAGTAGGAGAACTTTCTATCCAGTACACATTGATCGGGGAAGTAACAGAAAAAGATTTCTCTTACGGACATGTAATAATTACACATGAAGAAGCTGTTGAAACATGGAAAGCTCCATTGGAAGATGTATTCCCAAC
>JAFYQA010000096.1 GCA_017547315.1 Roseburia sp.
CGGGAAAGCATCGGAATCTTATCCATATCTTCTTTCGAAGAAGGCTCCTCCTGATATTCTTCTAAACGTTTTGTAGCCTCTACCAGTTCTGCAATCTCTTCTGCACTCAAACTTTCTTTATAGGCCTTTAACTTCTCTTCTAACGCAGCTTCTACTTTCGCATTCAAGCCTTTTTCCGGCTCTACGATTACTATAGAAGCATGTGTATTATCAAGGAAATATTTCTGAATCAAATCCTCAAAATAGTTTCCCTTAGCCTGCTCTCTCAAGTAAGCGAAAATCTCATTCGCTTCCAAATGTAAAAATACCTGACTGTCATCGTACAACCAGCTTTCGAGACACTGGATGCCGTATAAAAGTCCTTTTGGAGATGAGCCATAATCAGCCTCACGGTAACGGAATTCTGCACTATTGATTCCTGCCAAAAGTGATTTTTTATTCAATCCTTCTTTTACAAGTGCCTCTAATGTTTCTTTGATAATCGCCAAGAAACGCTCTTTATCAGATACATTCGCATTTTTGGCTATAATACTAAAAGTAGGCTGCTTAATGCTACTGTCGTAGCCACCACTAATTTCACTACCGATTCCTGCGTCTGTAAGTGCCTTTTTAATCGGTGCCCCCGGTGCTGCCACAAGTGCATAATCTAAAATATCGAATGCCTGATAAAGTCTTGCATCCAATGTATCTCCTAATACCAGATTGTACGACAAATAGGTATTATTCTCTTCCGGCTCGCTAGATGAAATCGAATACTTTTTACGCACTTCTACCGGCTCAAAAAACGCTTCCTGCGTTGCAATCTCAGAATCCGGTTCTGTCTCATCATACTGGCTTAGATACGCTTCATCTAACCACTGCAATTTCTCCGCCACATCCATATCTCCATAAAGATAGATATAGGAATTGCTCGGATGATAATATCTGCGGTGGAAATTCAAATAAGCCTCATAGGTCAAATCCGGAATACATTCCGGGTCGCCACCAGACTCATTGGCATAACAAGTATCCGGGAACAATGAATTTAAAATCTGACGACTAAGTACATCATCTGCCGAAGAAAACGCGCCTTTCATCTCATTATATACGACACCGTTAATCGTAATCGGACTCTCTGCATCCTCTAATTCATAATGCCAGCCTTCCTGCTTAAAAATCTCTTCATACTTATAAATATTCGGATAAAACACTGCATCCATATAAACACTCATTAAATTCTGAAAATCTGTATCGTTACAGCTTGCCACCGGATAAATCGTCTTGTCCGGAAATGTCATGGCATTCAAAAACGTATTAAGTGACCCCTTTGCCAATTCAATGAATGGGTCTTTCACCGGATATTTTTCTGAGCCACATAATACCGTATGTTCAATGATGTGTGGCACACCAGTAGAATCATCGGTTGGTGTACGAAAACCCACAAAAAATACTTTATTGTCATCATCATTACTGATCACTGCGATTCTTGCACCGCTCTTTTTATGACGAAGCACAAGTCCTTCCGAATTCAAATCCAAAAGATCCTTCTGCTCAACTAATTCATATGCTTTTAATTCTGCTAAATTCATACTATAATCCTCATCCCCGCTGACGTTATACCGTCATCTTTCTCTCATAGGTATCATTCACAAGATACCCATACTCCATACTATTCTATCATTATTGTAATTAAAATTCTATCCCTAAAAAAGAACAAAGAATGTGCAAAGCGTTTTAAAATCATAGAGATTTTCCTATGATTTTAGAAAAAAGGCACCCACATTGCTGTGAGTGCCTTCGGTTCGTCTTCTTAATTCAATCTATTGTCAATGACTATGCAAGACGTGAAACGTTAGCTGCCTGAGGGCCTTTATCGCCATCAATTACTTCGAATTCAACTTTCTCGCCATCTTTTAACTCTTTGAATCCTTCCATGTTTAAAGCTGAGAAATGAACGAAAACGTCATTGCCTGCTTCATCTGAAATAAATCCGTAACCTTTTTTTGCATTAAACCACTTTACAGTTCCCTGCTGCATAACTAAATTCCTCCTAGATCGGTGTAAGGTTCTTCCTTACAAAATACTCTCATGCTTTGCATGCCGTATACCTTGCTGTTTGGTATACTACAAGTCTAAACGTACCATAACTCCTACTTTTTGTCAACATTTTTTATAAATCGAATGCTTGTATTTTTACTTTTATTGTTTAATCTGTACATCAATCTGCTGATAAGGAATAGAGATTCCGTTTTCATCCATAGCATACTTGATATTTTCCGTCAAACGCCATTTTACTGCCCAGTAATCAGCTGCACTTACCCACAAACGTACACCGATATCTACCGAAGAAGCACCTAAATTATCTACAAATACAATCGCCTCTTCTTCTGGAAGTCTACCGGCATCATTCTGTGCTAAGTTGTACATAATGTCTTTTGCTACTCTGATGTCTGCTTCATAAGCTATCCCCACTACGATATCCACACGACGTCTATCCATATGCGATACATTCACAAGTGTATTATTTGACAATGTACCATTTGGTATTACAACCACCTTATTATCTGCTGTTTTTAACTTTGTATAAAAAAGAGAAATCTCATACACAGTTCCTTCGCTGCCACCCTGAATGATGTAATCACCCACTTTAAATGGTTTCAATAATAATATCAACACACCACCAGCAAAGTTTGAAAGACTGCCCTGCAATGCCAAACCTACTGCTACACCGGCAGAACCAACTGCTGCTACAACAGAGGTCGTAGCTACTCCAAATAAGCCTAAAATCGTCATCAACAGAATCAAATACAATGCATATTTTACAATTGCACTTAAAAACTGTATTACACCTGTATCTACTTCATGGCGCTCCATTGCTTTCTTTACAAGTTTTACAACCCATTTAATCATTTTACTTCCAATTACATACACTACAATTGCCAACACTACCTGTAATGCAAAACTAATCAAATTCGGCACCATGCCTTCTAAATAAGTACGCAGAATCCCCGGATTCTCTACCACTTTTTCAATCGTTTCTAATGCGATTACCTCTTCTGTGGAATCTACCGCAGACGTAGCTAATGTTAAAAATCGATTCATTTAACCATTCTCCTTCTGTTCCTTTTTTTATCGTTCAATTTCGTGAATAAATAAACCACTTCGTAGCTTTGGTTCAAACCACGTGGATTTCGGTGGCATCAAAAATCCTGCATCTGCCACATCAAACAATTCCTGAATAGACGTTGGATACATAGCAAATGCCACCGCACAATCCGCATTACAGCGGCGTACCAGTTCATCCAACCCCCTGATTCCTCCCACGAAATCAATTCTCGCATTAGTCTTTGGATCATCAATTCCCAATACAGGATCTAAAAGCATATCTTGTAACAATGATACGTCTAAAGCTTTTACCGGGTCTGCTACACCATGAGCATCTCTTGGTATATCTTTTGGACGAATCGTGCATGCATACCAGCTTCCTTCTAAATACATGGTAAATGTTCCTTTTTTCTCCGGATGTCTGTCTGTTTTCTCTGTAATCTCTTCTACATCAAAACGCTTTGTAACTTCATCATAAAACGTCTGTGCCGTATAACCATTTAAATCTTTTAACACACGATTATAGTCCATGATATAAAGTTCTTCATCCGGAAAGAGTACTGAAAGAAAATAATTAAACTCTTCTTTCCCCGTATAATCAGGATATGCCACTCGCCTACGTTCTGCCACCTTTACGGCAGACGCACAGCGATGATGTCCATCTGCTATGTATATTTCATTAATCTCCAAAAATGCCTGTTCAATCGTTGCAATCTGTGCCTCTTCAAAAATTACAAATACACGATGACGAACACCGTCTTCCGACACAAAATCATACTCCGCCTCGCCCATTTTCACCTGACGAATCACTTCATTGATTCCTTCATGTGCACGATATGCCAAAAAAATCGGTCCGGTCTGTGCACTACAGGTATCTACATGATGAATACGGTCTAATTCCTTCTCTTCACGAGTATTTTCATGTTTTTTAATAACGTTATTCTTATAATCGTCAATTGATGCACATGCCACGATACCCGTCTGGCTTCTTCCATTCATTGTCAATTCATAGATATAGTAACAGCTATTTCTTTCGCGGATAAAATCTCCCTTTTCCACGCGTTCCCAAAGCAGCTCCCTCGCTTTTTCATATACTACTTCATCATAAGTGCTTATATCATCCGTAAAATTAGTCTCTGCCCTGTCAATTGCCAAAAAAGACTCTGGTTGCACCGTCACTACCTTTTTTGCTTCTTCCCTATTATAAACATCATAAGGGAGGGCAGCAATCTTTGCCGCCTTCCCCTTATTCGGTCTGATGCCTATAAATGGTCTTATAATCGCCATTTATCTTACCTCGTTATAAATATTATTTTTACCTGTCTCTATTTCACTTTACGTACACGAAGTACACCATCTGTTGCTACTAATTTCGCCAATACTTCATCCGTAACTGGTGAATCCACATCTAACAATGCATACGCATATTCACCTTTTGAATTATTTGTCATATTCGCAATATTGATACCAGCTTCGCCAAAAATATTCGTATACTGGCTAATCATACCGGATACATTTCTATGCATAATTCCGATACGGCTTGCAGTTGTACATGCACCCATGCTACAGTCTGGGAAGTTTACACAGTGAACAAGGTTACCATTTTCCAAATAATCTCTTAATTCACGAACTGCCATAATTGCACAGTTATCTTCTGATTCTGCTGTAGATGCACCTAAATGTGGTGTAATGATACAACCTTTTTTACCAACAACAGTTGGATTTGCAAAGTCAGATACATAGTGAGCAATCTTACCTTCTTCTAAAGCTTTTACCATTGCTTCTTCATCTACCAATACATCTCTCGCAAAGTTCAATACTACTGCTGTAGGTTTCATCATTGCGATTACTTTTTCGTTAATCATTTTCTTAGTAGTATCCAATGCCGGTACATGAAGTGAAATGAAATCACATTCACGATAAATATCTTCAATATTAGTAATGTGTTTTACATTACGAGACAAGCTCCATGCTGCATTAATAGAAATATATGGGTCATAACCGTATACTTCCATACCAAGATGTGTTGCTGCGTTTGCAACAGACGCACCGATTGCACCAAGACCGATAACACCAAGCTTTTTACCTGCGATTTCTGTACCTGCAAAGTTCTTTTTCTGTTTCTCTGCAGTTTTAGCAATATTCTCATCATCTTTATTCGCAACACACCATTCGATACCACCGATAAGGTCACGAGATGCATAAAGCATAGCAGCGATTACTAACTCTTTTACACCGTTTGCATTTGCGCCTGGTGTATTAAATACTACAATACCTTTTTCTGCACATTTATCTAATGGAATGTTATTCACACCTGCACCAGCTCTTGCAACTGCTAACAAGTTATCAGATAATTCCATATCATGCATAGCTGCACTACGAACTAAAATCGCGTCTGCTTCGTTTACTTCTTCTGTTTTCTCATAATATTTTACAAACAAATCCAAACCTACATCTGCGATTGGATTTAAGCAATGATATTTAAACATAATGATATCCCCCTATGCGTTCGCTTCTTCAAATTCTTTCATGAATGCTACTAATTTCTCAACGCCTTCCTTTGGCATTGCATTGTAAATAGATGCACGCATACCGCCTACGCTTCTGTGACCTTTTAAGTTCACAAAACCTGCTGCTGCCGCTTCTTTTACAAACTTCGCATCTAATTCTTCATTTCCGGTTACAAATGGTACGTTCATTAATGAACGGTCTTTTGCTTCTACAGTGCCTTTGAAAAGTTTGCTTTCGTCTAAGAAATCATAAAGAATCTTTGCTTTTTCTTCGTTATGTTTCTTCATAGCAGATAAACCGCCCATTTTCTTTAACCATTTGAATACTTTACCGCAAATGTAGATACCATATGCTGGAGGAGTATTATATAAAGATGCATTGTCTGCATGAATTTTGTACTTTAACATCGTTGGTGTGCCTGGTAAAGTATCTTCTGTAATTAAATCTTCACGGATAATTACGATAACCACACCTGCAGGTCCAATGTTCTTCTGAACACCACCATAGATGATACCGTATTTGCTTACATCTACTGGCTCTGATAAGAAGCAAGAAGATACATCAGATACTAATGTTTTGCCTTTTGTATTTGGTAATTCCCAGAATTTTGTACCATAAATTGTATTATTCTCACAAATATATACATAGTCTAAATCTTCTGGAATATCAAGGTCTGAACAATCCGGAATATATGAGAAAGTCTTATCTTCCGATGATGCAAGTTTCACTGCTTCGCCATAAATCGAAGCTTCCTGATATGCTTTCTTTGCCCACTGACCTGTCACAATAAAACCTGCTTTTTTGTTTTTCATCAGGTTCATTGGAATCATGGCAAACTGCTGGGATGCACCACCCTGTAAAAACAGCACTTTGTAATTATCCGGAATATTCATCAAGTCTCTCAAGTCAGCTTCTGCATCTTTGATGATTTTGTCATATGTCTTGGAACGATGACTCATTTCCATAACCGACATACCACTTCCCTGATAATCCATCATTTCATCTGCTGCTTCACGCAATACTTCTTCCGGTAATACAGCCGGACCTGCCGAAAAATTATACACTCTGCTCATATAACTTCCTACCTTTCTCACCTTTTATTTTAACTGCTCTATTCTTTCACAGTTATCATTACTTTTTTAAATCTTCGTCCGTAAATGCGGAACTGATCGCTTCTCCCGGTGCTACCATTGGCCACACCTTATCATCACTGTCAATCATACAGTCGATTAAAACCGGTTTCTTCGCTTCAAGCGCTTTCTTAAAAGCCTCTGCAAACTCTTCTCTTGTTGTTGCTCGATAGCCTTCTGCTCCCAATGCCTCTGCCAATTTTACGAAATCTACCGTATCATTTAATATGGTTGCTGAATAATGTTCTTCATAGAATAAACTCTGCCACTGACGTACCATACCAAGTACATGATTGTTAATAACCACCTGAATCAATGGAAGATTCTGTCTGGCTGCTGTTGCAAGTTCGTTCATATTCATACGGAAACATCCATCACCAGCAATATTGATAACCTGTTTATCCGGATTCGCCATCTGTGCACCGATTGCTGCACCTAAACCATAACCCATGGTTCCAAGACCGCCGGAAGTAAGTAATGTTCTTGGCTTACTGTATTTATAATACTGTGCTGCCCACATCTGATGCTGTCCTACTTCTGTTACGATAATGGCATCGCCCTTTGTCTCCTGATAAATCTTTTCGATCACAAACGGGCCGGATAATCCTGTTTCTGGATATTTCAACGGGAACTTCACTTTATAATCAAACACATGCGCTATCCAGTCTGTATGGTTCTGCTGGGTAAGTTCTGCGTTGATTCTTGTTAAAATCTCTTTTACATCACCAATCACTGCTGTATGTGCTTTTACATTTTTATTAATTTCTGCTGGATCTACATCAAAATGTAAGATTTTAGCATTACTTGCAAATTTCTTTGCATTACCAAGTACACGATCCGAGAAACGGGCACCGATTGCGATTAATAAATCACACTCGCTAACGCCTAAGTTAGCAGTCTTTGTACCATGCATACCAAGCATTCCTGTGTACAAATCATGTGTTCCGTCAAATGCACCTTTTCCCATCAAAGTATCGCAAACTGGAGCGTCTACTTTCTTAACAAACTCTCTTAATTCTGCATCTGCATCCGAGATTACAGCACCACCACCTACAAAAATGTATGGTTTCTTTGCTTCTTTAATCAACTTGATTGCTTCTGCTACCGCTTCATCTGTAATCGTGTCAGATATTCTTGCAATTACTTCTGGTTCTTTAAATATGTACTCTGCCTTTGCTGCAGTTACATCTTTTGGAATATCTACTAATACAGGACCCGGACGACCTTTTTTCGCAATTTTAAAAGCTCTGCGGATGGTATCTGCTAATTTTTCTACATCTTTTACGATAAAATTGTGTTTCGTAATCGGAGTGGTGATACCTGCGATATCAATCTCCTGAAAACTGTCCTTGCCAAGTAATGGAACGGTTACGTTACAAGTAATTGCAACCATTGGAACCGAATCCATATATGCGGTAGCGATACCTGTTACAAGGTTTGTAGCACCAGGACCCGAGGTCGCAAAACAAACACCAACTTTTCCTGTGCTTCTCGCATAACCATCTGCTGCATGGGATGCTCCCTGCTCATGCGAGGTTAATACGTGATTTATTTCATTTTTATGTTTATATAATTCATCATATACATTTAAGATGGCACCGCCCGGATATCCAAAAACGGTATCAACACCCTGTTCTTTTAAACATTCGATAACGATTTGTGCACCAGTTAACTGCATAAATTCTTTTCCTTTCTATCTTGGCAACTCGAGAATTGCACCTCTGTTTCCTGATGTAACTAAAGAAGCATATCTCTTTAAGTAACCATCTGTAATCTTTGGTTCTCTTGGCTGCCATTTTGCTTTTCTTGCTGCCATTTCTTCATCAGAAACTGCAATATCCAATGTCATTTCTGGAATATTAATCTTAATGATATCGCCTTCTTCTACTAAAGCGATTGGTCCACCAACTGCTGCTTCTGGAGAAACGTGTCCGATAGAAGCACCACGAGATGCACCGGAGAAACGTCCATCTGTAATCAATGCTACAGAAGAACCTAATCCCATACCTGCGATTGCTGAGGTTGGATTTAACATCTCTCTCATACCAGGACCACCTTTTGGACCTTCGTAACGGATAACCACTACATCCCCTGCTACAATCTTGCCACCTTTGATTGCGTCGATTGCATCTTCTTCACAATCAAATACTCTGGCTGGTCCTTCATGCACCATCATCTCTTCTACTACAGCAGAGCGTTTTACAACACTTCCATCCGGTGCTAAGTTACCCTTTAATACTGCAAGACCACCTGTTTTGCTGTATGGGTTATCGATTGGACGAATAACTTCTGGATTCTTGTTCACTGCATTAGCAATGTTTTCACCGACTGTTTTACCGGTTACTGTCATACATTCTGTATGTAATAAACCAATGTCAGCAAGCTGTTTCATAACTGCATATACACCGCCTGCTTCGTTTAAGTCTTCCATATAAGTAGGACCTGCTGGAGCTAAGTGACAAAGGTTTGGGGTCTTCTCACTGATTGGGTTTGCAAATGCAATATCAAAATCAAAACCGATTTCATGTGCAATTGCTGGTAAATGTAACATACTGTTTGTTGAACATCCAAGTGCCATATCTACGGTTAAAGCGTTCATAATCGCTTCTTTTGTCATGATATCTCTTGGACGAATATTCTTATTGTACATATCCATAACTGCCATGCCTGCATGTTTTGCAAGTTTGATACGTTCTGAATATACTGCTGGGATTGTACCATTACCGCCAAGTCCCATACCAAGTGCTTCTGTTAAACAGTTCATAGAGTTGGCGGTGTACATACCTGAGCAAGAACCGCAGGTAGGACAAACTTTTTCTTCGTATTCTCTTACTTCCTCTTCTGTCATAGTGCCTGCTGCATAAGAACCAACTGCCTCAAACATAGAAGATAGACTTGTTTTATGTCCTTTTACATGACCTGCAAGCATTGGACCACCAGATACAAATACAGTTGGAACATTAATTCTAGCTGCTGCCATCAAAAGTCCCGGTACGTTTTTATCACAGTTTGGAACCATAACCAAAGCATCAAACTGATGTGCCTGTGCCATACACTCTGTGGAATCTGCAATCAAATCTCTGGTTACAAGCGAATATTTCATTCCTGTGTGTCCCATCGCAATACCATCACAAACAGCAATCGCTGGGAATACTACCGGTACACCACCGGCTTCTGCAACACCAAGTTTTACTGCGTTTACAATTTTATCAAGGTTCATATGGCCTGGTACAATTTCGTTATAAGAACTAACGATACCGACCATCGGCTTTTTCATTTCTTCTTCTGTAAAACCTAAAGCATTAAATAAACTTCTGTGTGGTGCCTGTGCCATCCCCACTCTACAATTATCACTTTTCATATAGACCTCCTTGTTTTCCGAAGGAAAATGCGACTGCTCTCAGGAGCAGAGGTCTTTTCCTCCTTGTTTTCCTTCCGCCACTAAACGAATAATAGAACTATCATATCACATTACCCGATATTTTCACAGATACAATCTCCCATTTCTACAGTTCCTACTATTTTAATTCCGCTGTTACTGCAAACTACCTGTGGTGCGATATCCTGTGTTCTGTATCCATCTTTTAAAACTTTCTTTACCGCTGTTTCAATTGTTTCCGCTTCTTTCTCTAAATCGAAACTGTATCGAAGCATCATTGCTGCACTTAAAATCGTTGCAATCGGATTCGCAATTCCGCGTCCTGCAATATCCGGTGCTGAACCTCCACTTGGTTCATACAATCCAAACTTTGTATCGTTTAGACTTGCCGATGGTAACATTCCAATAGAACCTGTTATCATACTTGCTTCGTCCGATAAAATGTCGCCAAACATATTCTCTGTCAAAATTACATCGAACTGTGCTGGATTTTTCACTAACTGCATTGCACAGTTATCAACTAGCATATGCTCGTAAGCTACTTCTGGATAACCTTTCGCTACTTCTTCTACTACTTTTCTCCATAATCTCGAAGAATCGAGCACATTTGCTTTATCTACGCTGGTCACCTTTTTTCTTCGCTTCATCGCTACTTCAAACCCACGTTTCGCAATCCGGCGAATCTCTTCTTCGTTATAGATAAGTGTATCTACGGCTGTTACAATACCGTCCACTTCTTCTGTTTTTCTCTCTCCAAAATATAAACCGCCTGTCAATTCTCTCATGATTACCATGTCAAACCCTGCATCAGCGATATCTTCCCGCAATGGGCAGGCCGTTCTCAATTCTTCATATAGATATGCAGGTCTTAGATTCGCAAATAAATTCAATGACTTTCTAAGTTTCAAAAGTCCAGCTTCCGGTCTCAGTTCTGGTGGTAGCTGATACCAAGTGGATGTCTTAGCGTCTCCTCCAATGGACCCCATCAAGACTGCATCTGATGACTTTGCTACTGCAATTGCTTCGTCTGTAAGTGGAATACCCACTGCATCGATGGAACATCCTCCCATCAGAATTGCTTCGTAACAGAACTCGTGTCCGAATACTTCACCTATTCGATTCAATACTTTTTGGGCTTCCGCCACTACTTCCGGGCCAATGCCATCTCCTGCAATTACCCCAACCTTATACTTCATCTCTATCCCTGCTTTTAATTCTAATAAATGTATAACTATTATATTGGCTTTTCTGAAAATTGCCTTTCCCTAAATAGTTATAAAATTAACAATTGGTGTTTGTATTATAATAATGTATCTTAGGAAACATTTCAACCACCTACGCCATGGTACTTTTTCATGCTTTCTATAATTTGTTGTTATGGAATCACTTGACATCTACACACTATTGCTTATAGTAAGTTCTATTTTATTGAACTCAAACAAAAAAAGA
>JAFYQA010000097.1 GCA_017547315.1 Roseburia sp.
AAGATGATAATTGCAATTCCTACTGCAATACCTGCAATTGTAATTGCTTTATCCATTCTTGGATCAATATCATCTTCCTCATCATAATCGTCATCATCATCGTCTGTATTTTCCACAGCTCCCATGGTACTACCCACAAGTGTAGCCTCGTCTACATAGATGCCACCGGTTCTGTTTTTGATTTTATTTACTTCATCTGCCCCGATAATTCTAGTTTTATCCTGTGGAATTGGTGCGATAACAACAAAGTCCTCATCCGGAGAAATCAGAGATTTTCTTAAATCTGACAATAATGCTGTCATATTCTCGTATCTGCGGTCTGGATTCTTCTGGGTACATTTTAAAATAATCTTCTCCATGCTAATCGGAAGTTCCGGTGCGTAAGTCTTTGGAGACTCCATCTCTTCCTGTAAATGTTGGATTGCAACTGCAACCGTACTGTCCCCATCAAATGGTACACGTCCTGTAATCATCTCATACATTACAATACCAAGCGAATAGATATCGCTCTTGCCATCCACAAAACCGTTTCTCGCCTGCTCCGGAGAACTGTAATGAACAGAACCCATAACATCCGAACTGATGGTATTCGTAGTTGCAGCCTTTGCGATACCAAAGTCTGTTACTTTTACTTTTCCTTCTGTAGAAATGATAATGTTCTGTGGTTTAATATCGCGATGGATAATACCTTTATTATGTGCAGCTTCAATACCACGACCTACCTGAATCGCAATACTTGTAGCTTCTTTAAAAGAAAGCTGTCCTTTTTTCTCAATATATGTTTTTAAAGTGATACCTTCAATATATTCCATAACAATATAATGGAACTCACTTTCGCTTCCTACATCATAAATATTAACAATATTCGGATGCTCTAAGCCAGCTGCAGACTGTGCTTCGGTTCTGAACTTTGTCACAAAATTCATATCCTCTGAAAATTCTGCCTTCAATACTTTAATGGCTACATTTCTGCCTAATGTATGGTCTAATGCCTTATATACGTCTGACATTCCACCAGCTCCAACTTTTCCTACAACTTCATATCTGTCTGCTATATACATTCCTTGTGTTATCATTTTTTCCTCCATATTACACAAATGGTTCTATTAACATAACGGTAATATTATCTGTACCGCCATTTTTATTTGCTGTTTCTATCAAAGTCTGTGTTTTCTCAACGATATCTCTCTGTCCTAAGACAATACGTTTAATCTCATCATCCTCTACCATGCTGCTCAACCCATCTGTACACAGTAAAATCGTATCACCCGGTACTACTTTTGTTTCAAAAAAATCTACGTCTACCTTCGGAAATACACCCACTGCTCTGGTAATCTTATTTCGATCCGGATGATTCCTTGCCTCACTTCTTGCAATTCTGCCGCTTCGAATCATCTCTTCTACATAAGAATGATCCACAGTAACCTGTCTAATCTCATTCTGATTAATGATATATAACCTGCTGTCTCCCACATTCGCCACTAGAAGTTTATCATCCTTTAATGTAGCTGCTACAATCGTGGTCCCCATGCCTTCTTTTTCAATGTCTATAATCGCTTCTTTTAATATCGCCTTATTCGCTTCCCCAATCGCTTTTCTAATCGTTGCAACCGCTAGCCCGCTATCGCTTTGGCTTATAGAATCTGCAATCGTTTCTACTGCAGCCCTGGATGCATATTCCCCAGCCTTGTGACCGCCCATTCCGTCTGCCACAATAAATAAATTCGGAAGCTTTCCAACTGCCGTATCTGACGCGAACATATAATCTTGATTCATGTCACGCCGCATTCCGACATCTGTCATGGAAAACGTCTTCATACCTTACCTCCACTAAATATTCCTTTGTTCAGAATAACGCTTACGGAGCTGTCCACAGGCACCATCAATATCCCTGCCCATCTCTCTTCTTATTGTAGCGTTTATCCCATATTTTTCAAGCTTATTTTTAAATGCCTGCGTTACCGCCATATCCGGTTGTACAAAATCTCTTTCTTTAATCGGATTCACCGGAATCAGATTCACATGACAATTCATTCCCTTTATTAATGAACAAAGTTGTCTCGCATCTTCGTCCTTATCGTTCACACCGCCAACCAGACTGTATTCAAAGGTAACCCTGCGTCCTGTTTTTTCAAAATAATATCTACAAGCATCCACTACTTCGTGAATCTCATATTTATTCGCCACAGGCATTAACGCTAAACGTTTCTCCTGTGTAGATGCATGAAGCGACAATGCCAGCGTAATCTGTAGATTCGCGTCTGCCAATTCCCGCATCTTTGGAACAATGCCACATGTAGATACTGTGAGATTTCTCTGGCTGATATTTAACCCATTCTCGTCGGTTAATAGTTCGATAAACTTTAACAGATTATCATAATTATCCATCGGTTCCCCAGTTCCCATTACTACTACATTAGAAATACGTTCTCCGATATCTTTTCCAATCTGATAAATCTGATCTAACATTTCAGATGGCGTTAGATTTCTAACCAATCCATCTAATGTAGATGCACAAAACCTACATCCCATACGACATCCTACCTGTGAAGAAATACACACGGAATTCCCATGCTTATACCGCATCAACACACTTTCTATCACATTCCCATCTTCCAGACAAAACAAATACTTTCTGGTGCCGTCTATTTTTGATTCCTGAAACGTCTCTTTGATAAGCGTCACAAGCTTTGCATGCTCTTTTAACTTTTCAATCAACGCTTTTGATATATTCGTCATCTCGTCAAAGGATGCCACCTGCTTTACATGCAGCCACTGATAAATCTGCTTTGCACGGAATGCTTTTTCTCCAAGGCCTTCCATGAAAATCGTCAATTCCTTTAAATTCAATGATTTGATATCCGTCTTCATATTTACTGTCTCCACGTATGCCACCTATACTACATTCTCTTATGCATTTTTGCAATAAAAAATCCATCGCCAAATTCTTCCTGTGGAAAAATCTGTTGCATACTTAATAATTCAAACTCCGGATGGTTTTCTAAAAACCATGCCACATTATCCTCATTCTCTCCCCTATGAATCGTGCAGGTAGAGTATAATAAAATTCCACTTTCTTTTACATAATTGCATACAGTATGTAACATATTACGTTGCAACTCTACCAAAGATGCCATCTTCTCCGGTGTCATTTTATATTTAATATCCGTCTTCTTACGCATAACACCGAGGCCGGAACACGGCAAATCCGCAATTACAATATCCGCTTTTCCTATTGCATCTTCATCTAGTAATGTCGCATCTTGCTGAATTGCCTTCATATTCTTACACTGATGGCGTGCAATATTTTCCTCAATTAAACTGATTTTATATTCTGTCAAATCCCTAGCTTCTACCATTCCACTTCCCTGCAACTTTTCCGCAAGGTGTGTGCTTTTTCCTCCCGGTGCTGCACAGACATCGATGATATAATCACCCTTTTTCGGTGCTGCAAGTTCTGCCACCATCATAGAACTGATATCCTGTACATAAAAAAGTCCTTCCTGAAAGCTTGGCAACGCATTCAGATAATCAAAACCAGAAATCATAAACGCATAATCCAAAGTCGGAACCTCTTTTAACACTACTTTTTTTACTGTAACACCTTCCGCTTCAAGCCTTACTGCTAACTCCTCCGGTGTTGTTTTTGCCAGATTCGTACGGATAGTAATCGGTGCTTCTTTTGAAAAATCCTCTAAAATCTCCTCTAGCACCTCTACCCCGTAATCTGCCTTCCAACGTTCCACAATCCACTCCGGCATAGAATATTTTACGGAATAATACTGAATTGGATTACGTTCCTTATTCGGAAGTTCTATTGCCGGATTACGACTAATATTACGCAATACGCCATTTACGAAACCACTTAAAGAAGAAAAACCTTTTTTTCTCGCCAGCTTTACTGCTTCGTTACAAGCTGCAGAATCTGGAACAGAATCCATATATTTCAACTGATAAACACTCATTCGTAAAATATTACGAATCACTGGTTTCATCTTATTCACTTTCACTTTTGAAAACTGGTTAATGATATAGTCTAACTCTATCATTGTCTGAATCGTACCTTCACAAACGCGGGTAATAAATGCTCTTTCCTGCTTTTCTAAATACTGGTACTTATCTAGCACACTGCGAATCACTAGATGACTATAACTTCCCTTTTCAATCACTTCTAATAAAATTTCAAGAATCAACTCTCTCGTGTTTATCATATTCTTTCCCTTCTCGCAAACTTTGCACTCGTGCAAATATTGCAAAACATCTTACCCTGTAAGCTGTGCAAAATCTTCGATAATAAGAATTTTGCATTTTAATCGCGTCGTCTACGATTACTTGTCAATAAAATCAAACGTAACAACTGCAAAATACCGGATGCCGCACTTGCTACATAAGTCAATGCTGCTGCACTAAGTACTTTTTTTGTTGCCGGAAGTTCTCTTTCACTTAAAATTCCACATTTTTCTAACAGTGAGAGTGCTCTGCTTGAAGCATTAAACTCTACCGGTAATGTTACCAACTGAAAAATAACTGCCAATGAAAATGCAATGATACCAATGTTTATAAATAAAATACCCGTATCACTTGTAATAAATAAACCAATCAAAATCAGTGGCCACGCTAACTTAGAACCTATATTAGCAGCCGGAACAATCGCTGCACGAATATTAAGAGGTGCATATCCCTGCTGATGCTGAATCGCATGCCCACACTCATGCGCAGCCACACCAATTGCTGCCACAGACGTCGCATTGTAAACCGCATCCGATAAATTCAATGTCTTATTCGTCGGATTATAATTATCCGTCAGCTGTCCTGATATATGCTGAATCGTCACATCATAAATACCTGCATGATTTAAAATACGCAGTGCCGCCTGTGCACCTGTCATACCGGTCATGCTACGCTGTCCAGAATATCTCTTGAATGTACTATTCACATTCGCAGATGCAATCATACAAATCACTGCACCGATTAAAACCAGCAAATAAGTCCAATCAAACCCATAATAATATCCACCGTACATATTATCTAACCTTTCTTGAAAACAGTTCCTTCTTCTATCGTATAACCGCGCATAAATGCATCTGCAGTCATACGTTTTTTACCTTCCATCTGTAATTCCAAAATCTCTAAGATACCATTTCCAGTCTGTACCGCAAAAGAATTCTTTGTTACACGAACTATCGTGCCAGGTTTTGCACCACTCTCTTCCTGTAATACTTTTGCACTCCAGATTTTCATGGTCTTATCTTCTAATCTAGTATAAGCACTTGGCCACGGGTTCATACCGCGAATCCAACATTCAATTTCTTTTGCACTGCGATTCCAGTCAATACTTCCCATTTCTTTTGTAATTTTAGATACATGGGTAGCCTTTGATTCATCCTGCGGTGTATAAGTCGCAGTCCCATTTTCAATCGCTTCTAATGTCTGCACGATAAGTTTTGCACCTGCTCTTGCCAAACGATCAAATAAGGTACCGCTCGTCTCGCCTTCATTTACAATCTTTTCCATCTGCATGATAATATCACCGGTATCAAGTCCTGCGTCCATACGCATCGTTGTTACACCAGTTACCATATCTCCATTCAAAACTGCCCACTGAATCGGAGCTGCACCACGATATTTCGGCAAAAGTGAGGTGTGAATATTCACACAACAATGTTTTGGAATGTCTAAAATCGCCTGTGGAATAATCTGTCCGAACGCTTCTACTACAATTACATCTACATCAAATTGCTGTAAAAAGGCAACACTTTCCTCGGAACGGATTCGTGTTGGCTGATATACTTCAATTCCATGTGCCAATGCACATTCTTTTACTGCAGTAGGCTTTAATTCTTTGCTTCTGCCTACTGGTTTATCCGGCTGTGACACAACCAATACTACTTCATGTCCCGCCTCAATAATTTTTTCTAATGCCGGAACTGCAATATCCGGTGTTCCCATAAAAATGACTCTCATTCTTTGTTCCTCCTTGTTGACGCGATACTCACCAAATCT
This sequence comes from Roseburia sp., assembly GCA_017547315.1. Next base: position 6,004 of record JAFYQA010000097.1, read on the forward strand.
TCATGCAAGCACTCGTTTTTACTCACTACTCGCGCAA
>JAFYQA010000098.1 GCA_017547315.1 Roseburia sp.
CTTGCAGAACAGTATGGTATTCAGGATCAGGTAGAAATAGATTTTAATGCAGAATATGTATTGTTGAATCTGAATGGTACCTTGTTATTTGATTCTGGTAAGTCAGAATTGAAGACGGAAGCGAATCCATTAATTGAAAAAATTGGCAAAATATTACAATCATATGATAAGAATATGATTGAGGTAGAAGGTCATACAGATAATGTACCGATTTCTACCGCAAAATACAAAGATAATAATGTTTTATCAATGTTTAGAGCATTGACAGTAGCGGATTTCTTGAGAGAAGTCACTACGATTAATCCTTCTCATATTAAGTCATCAGGACGCGGCGAATATATACCGATTGCTGATAATAGTACACCAGAGGGAAGAGCTCGTAACAGACGAGTTGAGATAAAGATTTATAATACATATTATTCTGAACTGTCAGAATAGTTACGGAGGCATGAAATGAAGAAAAATTTAATTAGTGTATTGATTCTTGCTCTTGTATTAGCAAACTTGATTTTGACTGCGATTTTAACTTTTACAATTATTCCGCAGACAAAGAAGTCAAATGAATTGATTGACCAGGTGTGCAGTGCGATTGATTTGGAGTTAGAGAGTGGCTCTAATATCTCTGTTCCTATCGAAAATATTGAATTATACAATATCGTAGATGAATTTACCTGTAACTTAAAAGACAGTGGCGATGGAAAAGACCATTTTGCTTTATTTACAGTTGGTTTTTCTATTAACAAAGAAAGCGAAAAATATAATAAAGGTGCAGGTGTAACAAATCTGCAGAATATGGAAACGATTATCAAAGATCAGATTAATAGTATCGTTTCCAAGTACACAATAGATGAGTTTAAAGCAGAGGGTAACTATGCTGTTAAACAGGATATTTTAAAGACTATGCAGGAATTGTTCGGAGATGACTTTATTGTTGGAGTAAGTTTCTCTAGTGTAAATGCACAGTAAAACGAATCAGAGATTTGTTTGTAAATAGGTGATTTAGGTGGTGAAAAGATGGGTGAAGTATTATCTCAAAGTGAGATAGATAGTTTACTTAAAGCGTTAAGCACTGGAGAACTTGATGTAGAAGAGATTAAGGACAAAGAAGAAAAACATGTGAAAAACTATGATTTCACACGTCCTGCAAAGTTCTCGAAAGAGCATTTGAGAACTTTAGAAATTATCTTTGAACATTATGGTAGATTGCTTCAGACAAACCTGCCGGTATATTTGAGAAAATCGGTACAGGTTGAAGTGATGAGTTCAGAGGCTGTAACATATCAGGAATTTTCTAACGCATTATCGAATCCGGTATTGCTATCTATGGTGAGTGTAGAACCATTACCTGGAACGATTATAATGGAACTTGCTGATAATGTGGGATACGCTATAGTAGACCGTATGCTCGGTGGATTAGGTAATCCATTGGATAAAACAAGAGAATTTTCAGAGATTGAGTTGTTAATCTTAGAAAGAGTATTATATACCTGTGTGAATCTCTTAAGAGAGCCGTGGGGAAATGTGTGTGAGATACATCCAAAATTGGAACGTATTGAGACGAATTCACAGTATGCACAGATTGTGTCGCCAACCGAAATGATTGCGTTGATAACGATGAATATTAAGGTTGGCGATGTTGAAGGCTTGATGAATATCTGTCTTCCATTTATGACATTGGAAAGTGTTATGGATCGACTAAATACCAAAACTTGGTATTCAAATCTTCAGGGAAGAGATGAAACTGTATATTCAGATACAATTGAAATGCTTATTTCAAAAGCACAGATACCAATCAAAGCAGTACTTGGTAATAGTTCTATTTCAGTAGATGATTTTATTAATCTACAAGTGGGAGATATTATTAGGTTAGATAGAGGGGTTGATGAAGACCTTGATATTTTTGTAGGCAATATTAAGAAGTTTGCTGCATTGCCGGGAGCGACCGGTAATAATTATGCAGTGAGGATAACATCAGTGATAAGGGAGGATGAATAATAATGGATGGAGCTTTATCACAAGAAGAAATTAATGCATTATTAAGCAGTCCAGGAAGTACTTCGAATTCAGAAGTATTAGATATATTAACAGACGATGAAAAAGATGCGATAGGTGAAATTGGTAACATAAGCATGGGAACAGCGGCTACTACGTTGTCATCTTTAGTTAATAATAAAGTAGATATTTCAACACCTGTTGTATCATTTGCTACATGGTCAGATATTTGTGATGCATATGAAAGACCTTGTGTATTTATTAGAATTGCATATACAGTTGGATTAGACGGTAGTAATATCTTAGTGTTACGTGAAAATGACGTAAAAATTATTACTGACTTAATGATGGGTGGAGATGGTACAAATACCGAAGGAATTGAGGTAGGAGAGTTACACTTAAGTGCAATTAGTGAAGCGATGAATCAGATGATGGGTTCAGCAGCGACTTCTCTTTCTTCTATGTTTAGTCGAGTAATTGATATTAGCCCACCTATGGCAGACTTAGTCGATTTAAAAGATAATATTGATGAAACTGCAATTGATGAGTTTTTATCAGGTACTTTCGTTAAAATCTCCTTTAGAATGGAGATTGGAGATTTGGTTGATAGTGAGATTATGCAGTTATATCCGGTTTCTTTTGCAAGAGAAATGTGTACAAGTGCAACACAGGCTATGACGACAGTGCCAGAACCGACGCCGGCACCACAGCCAGTAGCACCTGCAGCTCCAGCAACTCCACAGGAAATGCCACAGATGGCGCCTACAATGGATCTGAATCAGGCACTGATGGGACAACCAATGATGCAGATGCCGATGATGGGACAACCAATGATGCAGATGCCGATGATGGGACAACCAATGATGCAGATGCCAA
>JAFYQA010000099.1 GCA_017547315.1 Roseburia sp.
AAATCCGGGAATGTCATGAACCAGTCTTTGTTCAATAACTCGTGGTATAATCTCCACAAGTGCTCTGCATGACCTACACGAAGCATTTCATCACTTACTAAGAAATCAACTGCTCTCTTTAATTCTTCATCTTTTTCATAGTAATCTCTTGAGCAGTAATCACCTCTCTCGTAGCGGGCAATAACAGTTTCAGAATCTTCACCGAATACATAGATGTTATCTTTGCCTACTAAATCTGCGATTTCTACGTTAGCACCATCACTTGTACCAAGTGTTACGGCACCGTTTAACATGAACTTCATGTTACCTGTACCAGAAGCTTCTTTTGAAGCAAGTGAAATCTGCTCAGAAATATCACATGCTGGGATTAATTTCTCAGCTAATGTTACGTTGTAGTTTTCTACCATGAATACTTTTAAGTATGGCGCTACTTCTGGATCATTGTTGATTAAGTTCTGTAAACAAAGGATTGCATGAATGATATCCTTCGCGATTACGTAAGCAGGCGCTGCTTTTGCACCAAAGAAACAGGTAATTGGTGTAGCCGGTTTCTTGCCTGCCTTGATTTCAAAATATTTGTGGATGATGTAAAGTACATTTAACTGCTGACGTTTGTACTCATGCAAACGTTTTACCTGAATATCATAAATTGATTCTGCGTTTACATCAAATCCATGTGTTCTCTGTAAATATGCAGCTAAGTCTGCTTTCTTACCTGCTTTTGTAGCAAGTAATCTTTCTAATACAGCATCATCCTTTAAGAATTTTTCTAATTTCTTTAATTCGTCCGCATTTTTCTTCCAGCCATCACCGATTAAATCTGTAATCATTGCTGCAAGTTCCGGGTTACAAGACATTAACCAACGACGGAATGTGATACCATTTGTCTTGTTGTTAAACTTCTTAGGATATAACTTATAGAAGTTATTAAGCTCTGTATTTTTCAAAATCTCTGTATGGAGGTATGCAACACCATTTACGGAGAAACCATAATGAATGTCCATATGTGCCATGTGTACACGACCATCTTTAATGATGTAGGTACTTTCATCAGAAACTTTTTCTCTCACACGGTTATCTAACTCCCGGATAATTGGCATTAACTGTGGAACTGCCTTTTCAAGGAAGTGAATTGGCCATTTTTCCAATGCTTCTGCTAAAATTGTGTGGTTTGTATAAGCACAAACTTTTGATACTACCTTAATCGCATCATTCATAAGCATACCACGTTCCTGTAATAAACGGATTAACTCCGGAATTACCATAGATGGGTGTGTATCATTAATCTGTACGACTGCATAATCAGCTAAATCGTAAAGGTTCGAACCTTTTGCTACTGCTTCATCTAAGATTAATCTTGCTGCGTTTGATACCATAAAATACTGCTGGTATACACGTAAAATGCGACCTGCATCGTCAGAATCATCTGGATATAAGAACAAGGTAAGGTTCTTATCGATCCACTCTTTATTAAAGCTGATTGTGTCACCAACGATGGATTCGTCAACAGACTCAATATCAAATAAACGTAATTTTGTAGTACGGTTGTTGTAACCAACTACATCCATATCATATAAACGAGACCAAACGGTAAATCCACCAAAGTGTACCGGATAGCATATATCTGTTCTTGTAAGCCAGGTCTGGTGTCTCATCCATGGGTTTGGTGTTTCTTTCTGTAAATTATTTTCAAATACCTGTTTAAATAAACCGAAATGGTAATTTAAACCGATACCATCACCGTTCAAACCAAGTGTTGCAATTGAGTCTACGAAACAAGCTGCAAGACGTCCAAGACCACCATTACCTAAAGATGGTTCTGGTTCAAACTCTTCGATATCTGTAATATTTCTTCCTGCTGCTTCCAATTCAGCTTTTACTTCATCGTAAATCCCTAAGTTAATCAAGTTGTTTGATAATAACTTACCGATTAAGAATTCTGCTGAAATGTAGTATACTTTTTTCTTTCCTTCGTTACTAGCTTTGCTCTGTGCCAACTCCTTTGTTGCATCTAATAATGCAATATAAAGTTCTTCTGTGGAGCACTCTGCAATTCCTCTGCCATATTTAGTTGTAACTAGTTCCTGTAATTTCATCATTACCTCTCATTCTGCCGCCTAACGACTTTTGATAACTCCTCAAACTACCTTTGTCTGTATATTATCTGCAAATCATGCACTTTTTTCTGTGCATGATACTATTTTATCCTCTAGAAGTATGCTTTTCTTGTAATATCTGCTCAAATTATGGTACAATACTATCATATAATGATTTTATCGCTATTATAAAAATAATATTATTTTTATTAAACGTGCATAATTAGTACTTTTTTCACATTATACGAAAGGTATATTATACTATCATGAATATATTAGAATACGAAAATTATCAGGAAAAAATCACACTCAGCGACCCGGACTTTGCATATATAACCTACCTCTGCTCCATCCCACTAGATTTCCCTCAGGTACCATTGCACTGGCACGATGAAATGGAATTCATCTATGTAAAAAAAGGGCTTGGTATGGTATCGGTAGATTTTCAACCTTATGTGGTAGAGGCCGGTTCCATCGTACTGATCCTGCCTGGACAGCTTCATTCCATTGACCAGTTAGGAGACGCTTGCATGGAATACGAGAATATTATTTTTCATCCAAATATCCTTATTTCCAAAACTGTCGATTCCTCCAACACGGATCTTTTACTACCTTTTATAAATGGTAACATTGCTGTTCCAACCCATTTTAAGCCATCGGATGATTTTTATCCTCAGATTGCAGCCTGCATCGATGCGAATGACGAAATCAGAAAAACCTTTCCGAAAGGTTACCAACTCTTTCTGAAAGGTCAACTTTTTCTGCTCTTTTCTATTTTGATTGAAAAATGTTCTGATACCATAGTAGAACCAAAGAATACCAAGTCTTTGGGAAAACTGAAACGCATTTTAAAATATATCGAAAATAATTACATGCATAAAATCACAATAGCGGATGCGGCTGCAGAACTAGGCATCAGCCAGTCACATTTTATGAAGTATTTTAAAAATACGATGGGTACTTCCTTCATCGACTACCTTGGCGAATACCGTCTTACTATGGCATCGCGCCTTTTATTGGCGTCCGACTCCTCCATCCTCGCGATCTCAGAAGAAGTCGGCTACGACAACTTATCCTACTTCAACCGCTCCTTCAAACGCAAATACGGCATGACACCAAGTGCCTACCGCAAGAAAAATTTGTAATAGGACTTTTTACAAATGAATGTTTTATGTGATAAACTTTCATCTGTAAGAAGTCCTATGTATCTTAGTTATGCACAAGGCCCTTGGTCTTCCATTTGCCGCTCTGCCATCTTAGGAACATGCAGACTGCTCTGACACATTCGTCTAATGCCATGGCGATGTATGCTCCTACAGCCATCATGCCCATATGGATACCGAAAAACCAGGTTCCACC
>JAFYQA010000100.1 GCA_017547315.1 Roseburia sp.
AAATAGCGAGTACCTTTCAAAAATAATCACATCTGGGATAATGTACTTATTACTATAAGTCAAAAAAGTTTAGTACTTAACTTTTTTGACTTTACTATAGGAGGTAAGTCATGAAATCCCAAACAAGTTTAGTTGCACAGCAGACCCGTTTAAGTGAATGGGCCGAACAGATTAAGGACTGTCAGAATCGTCCACAGGGTATGAAAATCGATGAATGGTGTCAGCTACATGGTATCACTAAGGCGAATTACTATTGGAGACTTCGAAAAGTACGGGAAGCATTTTTGGAGGCTGCAGATATTGCTCCTGCTTTTGTGGAATTACCTGCACCAATGCCTGTAGAAGCAACTGTATCTACATCATCAAAAGTTGTTGCCATACTTAAAGGAACAAACCATCTGACTATGGAGATTACAGACCAGGTATCACCTTCATTTTTAAATACTCTGTTAGAGGCAATGAATCATGCTCAATGATGGTACAGGTTTTAAAAAGGTCTACATAGCCACAGGCTGCACCGATATGCGCAAAGGTATTGATGGCCTTGCTAGAATCATACGCTTCCAATTCAATCTTGATCCGTATGATAAAAATACGTTGTTTTTGTTCTGTGGCAAACGAACTGATCGTATCCGCGGTTTGATCTGGGAAGGTGATGGTTTTCTTTTGCTCTATAAACGCATAGAAAACGGAAACTTCCGATGGCCGCGTACCGCTGCTGAAGCGTTGGAAATCAGTCCTGAACAGTATCGTATGCTTATGCAAGGACTAGAGATCGTCGCAAAACATCCAATCGAAGAAGTAAAGGAACCGTCCTTTGCCATGTGATTTGTGCAAAACGTAGAAAATGAATTCCTCATAAATCATCGGATTCTTTCTGTGCAATATAAAATTTTTCATTATCCACATTTAAAAAGTCTGTTTGGTTTTTAAATGTTTGTAATAACGAACAGGCTTTTATGCTTGTGGATAACAGTCATAAATATCTGAAAAACCAATAACCGCAGTCAGGTATTTAGGAATGTTATCCACCGTCAAAATGACGAAGGTAACCGTATACGAAAATGGCATATATGCGCCATTTCTGCTATAATGACCTTTAGGAAGTGAGGTTCATTATGGCAATCAAGTATACAGAAGAACAATTAAATACAGTTGATAAGTCGTTTCTTATCCATCTTCTCCTCCAGCAGCAGGAGCAGCTTGAAGCTTTAACAAAGGAACTTCATGCTACAAATGAAAAAATGCAGCAGATGATGGAACAGATCATTCTTGCAAAGCAGGATCGTTTTGGCAGATCATCTGAAAAGATGGATGATTTTGGTCAGATTAGTTTTCGCGAAGAAGATGGAAGCATCGTATTCTTCAACGAGACAGAAGCTGTATGCGATCTTGAGGCCGACGAACCGGAAACTCTGGAAATTCAGAAACAGCCAAAGCGTAAAGGTAAAAAAGAGTCCGACTTAGCAGGTATCCCTATAATACGTGTTAATCACTATATATCGGATTCAGAACTGGAAGCAGAGTTTGGAACCAATGGTTGGAAACAACTGCCTGATGCAATCTCCAAGAGATATAATTTCGTGCCTGCAAAGGTTGAGGTTGAAGAACATCATATCGGTGTATATGCAAGTAAATCAGACGGACATATGATCAAGGCTGATCATCCAAAAGGATTATTACACGGAAGTTTAGTTTCTCCTTCGTTGGCAGCCGCAATCATCAACGGAAAGTATGTGAATGCAGTTCCTTTATACCGGTTAGAACAGGAATTCCAACGTTATGGTCTGTGTATTACCAGACAAAACATGGCAAACTGGTGCATCCGTCTCGGAGAGGAGTATCTGTCAGTTCTGTATGATTATCTTCATAAAGAACTCTATAAATATCATGTGATACAGGCAGATGAGACTCCTGTGCTCGTAAATCATGATGGACGCAAAGCTGGTTCCAAGAGTTATATGTGGGTTTACCGTTCTGGTCATCTGTATAAAGATAAGCAGATCGTCCTTTATGAGTATCAGCTTACAAGGAATACATCTCACCCAAGAGAGTTCTTGAAAGGATACAGTGGCATTTGCGTAACGGATGGTTATCAGGTATATCACACTCTTGAAAAAGAATTAGAAGAACTGACTATTGCTGGTTGCTGGGTTCATTGCCGTCGCAGATTTAATGATGTACTGAACACAATCAAGGAGCCTTTTAGGAAAGAATCGGCATCTTTCCTGCTCATGAAACAGATACAGGCAATCTATCGAGAAGAAAACAAACTAAATGATCTTTCTTCTGAAGAACGACTTAAGCAGCGACAGGTGGTGGTGAAACCACTTGTGGATGCGTTTTTTGCGTACATTAAAACTTTAAAAGTATCTAAAAAAGATACTTTTGGAGATGCAGTAAGTTACGCATTGAACCAGGAACGTTATCTTAGAGTATTCCTCGAAGACGGTGATGTTCCGATTGATAATAACGCATCTGAACGAGCAATCCGTGGATTCTGTGTTGGCAAAAAGAACTGGCAGATGATCGATACGATTAACGGCGCTAAAACATCAGCGATTATTTACAGCATTGTAGAAACCGCAAAAGCCAACGATCTGAAACCATACAATTATGTGCAGTATCTTTTGGAAGAAATCCCAAAACACATGAACGATACGAATTGTTCTTTCTTGGAAAATCTTCTGCCATGGTCAGAAAATCTGCCTGCAGAGATTCGCAAATCATAAATTTCGGTGGCTGCGAAAGCAGCCGCCTTAAAATGTCAAGGTACTTGCTATCTTGCGTTTACGTGAAACTTTAGAAAATGAAAAGAAAAATTTCGGATTTCCCTAATGTATTTCCTAAGATTGGCCGGTTATTTTGTGTAGAAATACAAAAGGAAGGAAACGTGGCTAAATGAAAAAGAAGAAAAAAGGGAATCTGATCTGGA
>JAFYQA010000101.1 GCA_017547315.1 Roseburia sp.
CTCACCTACAGAGTATGCAGGGAAGTTATAGTGGTGCATATATCTCTTTGTAGTAACGTTAGCATCTAAACCATCCACTTTCTGAACTTCAGATAATGGTGCTAATGTTACGATATCACAAATCTGTGTCTGTCCACGAGTGAACATAGCAGAACCATGTACTCTAGGAATCAAATCAACTTCAGCTGCTAAGTGACGAATCTGGTTGATTGCACGACCATCTGGACGTTTGTGGTCTTTTAAAATCATCTTACGAACAGTCTTCTTCTGATACTGGTAAACTGCTTCGCCTAAGATTGCTAACCATTCTTCATTCTCAGCAAATGCTTCTGTTAATTTATCTGTAATTGCACGAATATTTTCTTCACGAACCTGTTTCTCATCTGTGAAAACAGCTTCTTCCATTTCTTCTGGTGTTACAATTTCTTTGATTGCAGCAAACATTTCTTCTGGAATAGCACAGCTTGTGTATTCATGTTTTGCTTTACCGCACTCTTCTGTAATTTTGTCAAAGAACTCGATAACTGTCTGGTTTACTTCATGACATTTGTAGATAGCTTCAATCATTTTATCCTCTGGAATCTCATTCGCTCCAGCTTCGATCATGATAACTTTTGTTCTTGTAGAAGCTACTGTCAACTGTAAATCACCATTGTTCCAAACTTCCTGTGATGGGTTCACAACGAATTCACCATTTACCATACCCATCTGTGTAGTTGCACATGGACCATCGAATGGGATATCTGAAATAGTTGTTACTAACGCAGAACCAATCATAGCAACTAATTCTGGACGACATTCTGGATCTACTGACATTACCATGTTATTGATTGTAACATCGTTACGATAATCCTTAGGGAATAATGGTCTCATAGGACGGTCAATTACACGTGATGTAAGGATGGCATTCTCAGATGCTTTTCCTTCTCTCTTATTAAAACCACCTGGGATTTTACCAACAGAATACATTTTTTCTTCGTACTCTACGCTGAGTGGGAAGAAGTCAATGCCATCTCTTGGTTTTACAGATGCTGTAACAGTTGATAATACTGTTGAATCGCCGTATTTTACCAATGCAGCGCCGTTTGCCTGTGCACAAACTCTACCGATATCTACTGTAAGAGTTCTGCCTGCAAGTTCCATTGAAAAACTTTTAAACATAATGTTCTCCTTAAAATATAAAATTTATTTTAAAGCAGAAGTCCGAAACTACTGAAATATATATGAACTATTCAGAGGCAAGGCAATTTTGCGAATGTTGGTGCTGAATAGTTCCCATTTGAATATAGCTCATGTACATTTCAGTGGTCTCGGGATGTACTTCTGCCTATATTGTTAATCGTAAAATAGAGCGGCTTTCCACCGCTCTATTCCAATTATACTTATCGCGAATTATTTTCTTAATCCTAAACCTTCAACGATTGCACGGTATCTTTCGATATCAATCTTCTTTAAGTAAGCTAATAAACCACGTCTCTGACCTACCATTTTAAGAAGACCTCTTCTTGAGTGATGATCGTTCTTGTTAGCTTTTAAGTGCTCTGTTAACTCGTTGATACGCTCTGTTAAAAGTGCGATCTGAACTTCTGGTGAACCTGTGTCGTTAGCTGTTCTACCAAATTTGTTGATAAGTTCTAATTTTCTTTCCTTTGTAATCATTGTCATGATCCTCCATATATTTTAATATCGCCCTATTAAGTATGATACTCAGTCAAAGGTCGGAGTGTCCAAAAACCGAATACGGGCTAAACTCATACTTGTCTATTATAGCATAGTAAAATGGTCTTGTAAATGCCATTTTTAAAATATTTTTTCATTTAAAAGGCGCCATGTTTTACACGACGCCTTTATTGAAATTTCAAATTAATCTTCAAGAATACGTACATACTTAACTGGTGTACGATATTTGTAACCAGAGATACGGATACCTGTCTTTGGTGAGCTTGCGTGTACTACCTGTCCGCCACCGATGTAGATTGCTACATGGTTGATACGTGAACCATTGCTATAGAATATTAAGTCACCTGGCAAAAGTTCACTTTCTGAAATCTTTGTACCCATCTGAGACTGTGAAACCGAATAATGTGGTAAAGTATAACCGTAATTTTTAAATACGCTTAATACGAAACCAGAACAGTCAGCACCTTTTGTCAAGCTTGTACCACCCCATACATATGGGTTACCTACGAACTGACATGCATATTCTACTAAATCTAAGCGAACATCTGATACTCCAATACCAAATCTCGCCTCTGTCATTGTAAGTGCTCTTGGAAGTACATCTTTTACTTCTACATAATCTGCTGAAACATAACCTTCATCACTATCGATCGCTACTTTTACCCAGCCATCTAATGTCTCAACATATTCTAACTCTTCACCTGTTGAAACTGTTGTAATAATACCACACTCTGTGTTAGGTTCTGTTCTAACATTTAAAGAATCTGTAAGTGAAATCGCTACAGTTCTAACTAACTCTTCCGCAATTGCCTTTGCTTCATTGCCTGTAACGATATATTCTGCTTTTACATAACCTGTGATTTCTCCTGAAGAAATCTGATACCATTCTCCTTCTGTTGCAAGAATCTCACAAGCTGCATTTTTTGGCATTTTACCAACCATTTTAGAATCTGTAGTAGCAAATTCGCGAACATTTAAGTTACCACTTTCTACTTTACAAACACCTAAATTTTTAAAACCAAAAACTTCCTGCTCTTCTAAAGGAGTTGCTGTTACTTCATTCACTGTCTCAGAAACGGTTGCTGTATATACAGTCTCGTCCATAGAATCGGACAATGCTGTAAGCACACCTGCTCTAAGCTCCTCGTTCTGAATTTCTGTATTTAATGCACAAACACCGGCTCTCACTCCGTCTGTCTCTGCTATTGTATTATCTGTATTATTATTTGAAACTGCAACTGAACCAATACATAAAACTGCAACAATGATTCCTAATGCACTAATATACTTTGCTTTCATTTGACCTCCTAATATGTCAATCTCATCTACTGTGAACAGTACCAAGTATAACAAGCATTTTTAACATTGTCAACATATTTTGTAACATTTTTGTAATAAACTGTAAAAGAAAGTTAATTTTCAATGTAATGAGAAGTAATATCTGGCCTCATTCACATCCAAACGCATCTGTTCTAACAGTTTTTCGATATTTGAAAATTTACGTTCTTCACGTATTTTTTTAATAAAAGTAACAATTACAATTTTATCATAAACATCTTGATTAAAATCAAAAATATGCGTTTCGATTCCAATTGGATTATCGCCCTCAATCGTTGGTTTACATCCCACATTCGTGATGCCATGGTATACAATGCCATCAATTGTGACTTTGGTGATATATACCCCAAATGCAGGAAGTAATTTATTTGTCGGCGGAATCAGATTAATCGTCGGAAAACCTATTGTTCTTCCAATACGATTACCATGCTTTACCTCGCCAGATACAAAGTACGGATAACCCAAAAGTTTATTTGCCATCTCAATCCTTCCAGCGGCAATTTCTTCTCTGACAAATGTACTGCTGATATCTCGCTCTTCTTCTTTCATCTTTGGAAGTATAATCGCTTCATAAGATAACTTTTGCGCATACTCCTGTAGCATTTTGTAATCGCCGCGACGCTTATATCCAAAATGGAAATCGTCTCCAGCAACGATACATTTTACGGAAAGATTCTTTACCAGCATTTCAATAAAGGTCTCAGCCTCCATACTCATCATCTTCGGTGTAAAAGGACATTCTATCAGATAATCTATCCCAAAAGAATCAAACATATGCATTTTTTCTTCATTCGTCGTCAGCACTTTTACATCTTCTGTTTCCAGTGCTTTTTTAGGAGGGATATCAAAGGTAAAAATAACCGTTGCATATCCTTCCTTCTTTTTCTTTAATAACTGTTCCAACAGCAATTCGTGTCCTCTGTGAATTCCATCGAATTTTCCAAGGGAAATTGCCGTAGGCTCTTCTATGAAAAAATCTGTTGTATCTTTAATGTATCTCATTCTTCCAAAAACAATTTTACTGGCTTATAATCACCACGATTCTCGTCGTACTCATATATACCAATAAAATGCCCTTCTTCATCGTATATTCTTAACGGCTGTATACGGAACTCCGGTTGTTCTTCCTTTAATATAGAAGGAACCAGACGGTTACCATTATACAAAATTTTATTATGTTCTTTCGTTACAACTGCCATTGGATATTTCAAAAATACAGAATCAACGGAACATACAAACGGAAACATTTTATTATTCCACTGCTCTTTACTAACTTCTCCTGCACATGACTTTACCAGCTCTTCTAGTTCTGACAATTTTAATGCATCTTCTATATAAAACTCCGATACCTTGGTACGAAGCAGACTTTCCATACATGCTCCACAACCTAATTTAGCTCCAATATCCTCACATAATGTACGGATATAAGTTCCTTTTGAGCATTTCACTCGCATAGTTACTCTCGGTAAATTCATATCCAATATTTCAAGTTCGTGTATCGTTACCGGTCTAGCTTTACGTTCTACCGTTTTTCCTTCTCTTGCCAAATCACAAAGTTTTTGTCCATTCACTTTTAACGCAGAATACATCGGCGGAACCTGCATAATATCGCCCAAAAAACTCATCACTGCCTCTGTCACTTCTGCTTCCGTTACAGAAACTTCATGTTCCTCTAACACAGTTCCTGAAATATCCTGTGTATCGGTCACTTTTCCAAGCAGCATCACTGCTCGGTATTCTTTATTTTTCTCTGTTAAAAGGTCACACACCTTTGTCGCTTTTCCAAAACACAATGGCAATACACCTTCTGCGTCCGGGTCAAGTGTCCCTGTATGTCCTATTTTTTTCTGTTTAAAAATTCCTCTGGCTTTTGCGACTACATCAAAAGATGTAAATCCCTTTTCCTTATATACATTAATAATTCCATGAATCATATTATAATCACAACAAGAGGCGACATATATCGCCTCTTATCCTCTCATTTACTGTGTCATAGATTTGCTAACTTCTTCTACCAGTAAGTTAACAATCTCTTCCGGATTCCCTACTATATTACATCCGGCTGCACGTACATGACCGCCACCGCCATGTCTTACTGCAATCGCAGAAACATCTACATATTTTGCAGAACGCAAGCTGATTTTATATTCCCCGTCTTCTGTTTCATATAAAAACAATGCAGTTTCCACACCCTGTGTAGAACGAAGCTTACTTGCAATTCCTTCTAATTCGCTCGTTGTCACATGACAGCTCTCCATATCTTCCTTCGAAATAATCGTTGAAATACAGGTACCATCTAGATGTAACTGACTTTTAAGCAAAGCTACGCCTAATATTTTGTTCTGCTCAAATGTTTTTACAAAAAATGTCTCATCTACAATTTTCGGGTAATCAATGCCGAATTCCATCAAAAATCCGGCCGCTTCCATGGTAGACTTACTCGTACAGGAATACTGGAATACACCTGTATCATGGACGATTCCCGTATAGATACATTCTGCAATCGCTTTTGTAATTCTATCTTTTGGAAGCAAATTAAAAACCAATTCTGATGCAGAGCTTGCCTTTGGCATTACATAATTATATTCACCAAACCCAGTATTACTGATATGATGATCAATATTGATGGTATGAGACGCACTTTCGAAATATTTTAAGGAAGTTCCAAGTCTCTCCTTATCTCCACAATCCTGCGAAATAAACAAATCATAACTTTTATCCACTGTTCGTTCCGTCTTAATCTCATCTGAACCTTCTAAAAAAAGGAACACATTTGGAATTGGATCTAAATATAAATCCACCTGAACTTTTGGATAATAGGTCTTGATATAATTATATGTTGCTAGACAAGAGCCAACACAGTCGCCATCTGGTCTCATATGACCGGAAATTGCAACCGTATTTACTTCTGCTAATAATAAATCTAAATTTATCATTGTCTATTCCTCTGTATCAATTTCCTCATCCCTGTCTGGAATGTCCTTTGTCACATCATTGATTATTTTAGACATTTTTACACCATACTCGATAGACTGATCTAAAATAAACGTAATCTGAGGAGTATTTCTAAGATTAATATTACGAGCTAATTCTCTACGAATATAGCCTTCGGCACTCTTTAAACCTGCCAAAGTATTTTTCTGAGATTCTTCGTCACCTAATACACTAATATATGCTTTCGCTGTCTTTAAATCAGGTGCTACCTCCACTGCTACAACACTTGTCATAGGATTAATACGTGGATCTTTGATTTCTCCTCGAATAAT
This sequence comes from Roseburia sp., assembly GCA_017547315.1. The sequence continues at coordinate 6,285 of JAFYQA010000101.1, forward strand.
ATTAGAAAGTTCGCGTAATACTTCGCCGTTAATACGGGTATTTTTAATACTGTTCTTTCTCATAATCCTCCTTGTTTCCTTTTAGGAAATGTGAGCCCTCTGGCGAACAGAGGATTTATTCTCACTTTTAATTGTATGAGGAATCCATTCCCGAATTCCTCATACGATACTAATTAAACTACTTCTTAGCGTGGTACTTCTACCATAATATATGCTTCTACGATATCTAATTCTGCAATTTCATTGAAGCCTTCGAATACAAGACCACATTCATAACCGGTTCTAACTTCCTTAACATCATCTTTAAATCTCTTTAAGGATGCTAAATTACCTTCAAATATCTGCTTACCTTCACGTGTAATACGAACTTTACAACCTCTCTGGAAGATACCATCTAATACATAAGAACCTGCGATGTTACCTACACCAGATGCCTTGAAGATCTGACGTACTTCTGCATGACCAATTACTTTTTCTTCGAAGATTGGATCTAACATACCCTTCATTGCAGCTTCTACATCTTCGATTGCCTGATAGATAACTCTGTATAATCTTACGTCTACGCCTTCTTTTTCTGCTGAAACTTTTGCAGTTGGGTCTGGACGAACATTAAAGCCAATGATGATTGCGTTAGAAGCAGATGCTAATGTGATATCAGATTCATTAATAGCACCTACACCACCATGAATTACTTTTACCACTACTTCTTCATTAGAAAGCTTCACAAGACTCTGTTTTACTGCTTCTACAGAACCCTGAACGTCTGCTTTTACGATAATATTTAATTCTTTTACATTACCTGACTGAATCTGTGAGAACAAGTCATCTAATGACATTCTTGCTTTTGTCTCTTCGATTAAGCGGTTCTTGCTTTCTGAAATATAAGTTTCAGCAAATGCACGAGCATCTTTTTCTGTCTCTGTAGAAACAAATGTCTCACCAGCTTCTGGAACTGCGGATAAACCAAGAATCTCTACTGGTGTAGATGGTCCTGCTTCTTTTACTCTGCGTCCCTGGTCGTCAATCATAGCACGAATCTTACCATAGCAGCTACCACAAGCGATTGGCTGACCAACCTGTAAAGTACCTTTCTGTACTAATACAGTAGCAACTGGACCACGTCCTTTATCAAGCTGTGCTTCGATAACAAGACCTCTTGCCTTACGGTTTGGATTTGCTTTTAACTCTAATACATCTGCAGTTAATAATACCATTTCTAAAAGGTTATCAATACCTTCACCTGTCTTAGCAGATACTGGACAGAATACAGTGCTTCCGCCCCAATCTTCTGGAATTAACTGATGCTCTGATAATTCCTGTTTTACACGGTCGATATTTGCACTTGGTTTATCAATCTTGTTGATTGCAACAATGATTTCTACGCCAGCTGCTTTTGCATGGTTGATAGCTTCTACTGTCTGTGGCATTACACCATCATCGGCAGCTACTACTAAGATAGCGATATCTGTTGAATTCGCACCACGCATACGCATTGCTGTAAACGCTTCATGACCAGGTGTATCTAAGAATGTAATATTCTGGTCGTTGATTGATACTACAGAAGCACCAATGTGCTGTGTAATACCACCAGCCTCGCGGTCTGTTACACGAGTAGAACGGATTGCATCCAAAAGGGATGTTTTACCGTGGTCAACGTGACCCATTACACATACTACAGGTGGACGAGATACTAATGTTTCTTCTGCATCCTCTGCTTCTTTTAATAATTCAGCAATTACGTCAATCTTTTCTTCTGGTTCACAAATGCAGTTGAACTCTAATGCAATTTCTTCTGCCTGTTCGTAATCGATTTCCTGGTTAACAGTAACCATTGTACCTTTCAAGAATAATTTTTTAACAATCATGGCTGGCTGAATCTTCATCTTATCAGCTAAATCTTTAATTGTTAATTTTTCAGGTAAAATTAATGTCTTGATTGTTTCTTCTTCCTGTTTTGGCTGCTGTGGCTGCTGTGGTTTCTTCTTGCCGCCATTCTTTTCTAAGTTTACGAAACGTTCCTGTTTCTTGCCGCCTAAAACATCATAATCATTTTTCTTGTTATTCTTCTTATTATCGTGATTTCTTTCACGTGTTTCTTTTCCGCGTAATTCTTCTGCACCCATAGCAGCAGATTCTTTGTTGAATTTATCCATCTCACGTTCGAATCTATTACCGCCATCTTTACGGAAATTATTGCCGCCTCTATCATTGCGGTTATTGCCGCCATCTTTATTAAAGCCCTGTCTGTTATTCTGGCCATTACCCTGATTACGGTCACCCTGTGGTCTATCACCGTATGGTCTGCGTTCACCCTGTGGTCTATCGCCATTTGGACGATTCTGGCCGTTACCCTGGTAACGATCGCCCTGTGGACGGCCCTGGCGATCATTCTGTGGTCTGTCTCCGTATGGTCTGCGTTCGCCCTGTGGTCTGTCGCCATTGAAACGATTCTGTCGTTCGCCCTGTGGACGGCCCTGACGATCATTCTGTGGACGATCATTCTGCTGACGACGTTCGCGGTTCTGCTGTTCCATCTGCGCATATACATTCTCAACTGGTTTTTTGAAAACACGTTCTGTTGGCTGAACTGGTGCTTCTGTCTTAACCTCAGCAGCTTTTACTGGTTCTGCAACCTGCGGTGCAGGTGCTGGTGCTTCAGCTTCTTTTTTTGCATTTGGATTGATTAAACTGTCAAAATAGTTTCTCATATCCTGACCAGACATCGTTTTTGCTGGTGCTGCATTCTGTGGTTTTTCTCCGTTTGGTTTACCCTGACGATCATTCTGTGAACGTGCCTGTCTATTTTCCTGTGGACGTCTGTTATCCTGATTTGGACGTCTGTTACCATTACGGTTATTATTACCCTGTTTACTGTACTGTGCATTGAAAACCGCTGTAATATTCTTTTTCTTTGGTTTCTGTGCATCCTCTGTACCTGCTTCTGCTTTTGGAGCCTCCGCTTTTGGTGCTTCTACAGCAGGTGCTGCAACTGGTTCTGCCTGTGGAGCAGCTGATTTCTGGAATTTTTTACGAACAATATCCTGTCCTGCTTCTTCCACATTACTCTGTGCTGCTTTCACTGCATATTCTGTATTTGTTAATGTTTCTATTATATCCTTAGAATTAATACCTAATTCTTTTGCAAGTTCATGAACTTTTATTTTTGCCATATATCTTGACTCCTCCATTATTCAGTTGTTTGTACAAGCTTTATCTTGCCCTCAATATTCGTTGCAAAATTCTCACTGTTTACTGCTAATGATGCTCGAAACTCTTTTCCAATTGCATGACCTAACATCTCTTTATTCGAATACTCGTACATTGGCACTTCATAAAAAGTTGTCATATCACGAAAATGTTTCTTGGTATTGTCAGAAGCATCTGATGCTACAATAACAAGAAAAGCTTTGCCTTCTTTGACCGATTTTTCTGTGGAAAACTCTCCACTTGCAATAGCTCCTGCTTTCGCAGCAAGCCCTAACATTGATAATACTTTATCTGGTTTCAAGTTCCCCCATCTCCTTTGCTAACATCTCATATACGTCTTTTGGTATTGGCATTTTGAAGGAGCGTTCTAATCCTTTACTTTTGATCGCCTTCTGCAAACATTCACTATTCGGACAGATATAAGCACCACGGCCATTCATACGTCCGGTAGCATCTAATGTAATTGCTCCTTCTGTGGTCTTAATCACGCGAGTCATTTCTTTTTTCGCTTTCATTTCACCACAGCCGATACACTGTCGCATCGGTATTTTTTTATTGGTCATCTATTTCGCCTCTCTGAAACTTCGTTCTTATTCTTCTACATAGCCTTCTTCGTCATCATAGTACTCTTCTTCGTACTCTTCCTCATAATCGAAGAAATCGCCTGACTCTCTAGCCTGTGTCTCACTCTTAATGTCAATCTTAAAACCTGTTAAACGTGCTGCAAGTCTTGCATTCTGTCCTTCTTTACCGATTGCAAGTGATAACTGGTAATCTGGAACTACAACCTTTGCTGACTTCTCATCTGCATCTGCAATAACAGAAATAACTTTTGCAGGGCTTAATGCGTTCTCAATCAACATAGCTGGATTCTCATTCCATGTAATGATATCAATTTTCTCACCACGAAGTTCATTTACAATCGCATTTACTCTGGCACCATTCATACCAACGCATGCACCTACTGGATCAACGTCTGGTTCATTAGACCATACTGCAATCTTAGTTCTGCTTCCTGCTTCACGAGCGATTGCTTTAATCTCAACGATTCCTTCACGAACTTCTGCTACTTCTGATTCAAATAAACGTTTTACTAATTCTGGATGTGTTCTTGACACTAAAATCTTTGGTCCTTTTGAAGTAGATTTTACTTCTAAAATATATAATTTGATACGTTCTGTTGGTTTGAATACTTCACCTTTTACCTGCTCGTTTTCTGTGAGCATCGCATCTACTTTACCGAGATTAATACTTACATTCTTGCCTACATAACGCTGAACGATACCTGTTACGATATCTTTCTCTTTGCTGTAATATTCATCGTATAATACTTTACGTTCTTCTTCACGGATTTTCTGTAAAATAACATTCTTCGCATTCTGTGTAGCAATACGACCAAAGTCCTTTGAAACAACTTCGATATTTACGATATCGCCTTCTTCATACTTAGAATCAATCATTTTTGCATTAACAAGACTGATCTCTTCTACTGAATTCTCTACGTTCTCAACAACTGTCTTCTTCTGGAATACTTTGTATTCACAAGTATCTGAGTCAATCAAAACTTCTACATTGTCTGATGAACCGAAGTGATTTTTACAAGCAGTTACAAGGGAATCCTGAATTGCTAAAAGTAATGTTTCCTTGCTGATATTTTTTTCCTGCTCTAATATAGTTAACGCTTCTAATAACTCATTATTCTTTGCCATTTTTTAATCCTCCTGATTTTTCTATCGGTTATTTTCACGCAATTTAAAATTAAAAATCAAATGCCAAACGAATCAGTGCGATATCTGCTTTCTCAAATGCAAGCGTCTCGCCTTCCTCTGTCTCTATCGTTACGGTCTTTTCATCGTATGCGGTTAAGATACCGTAAAATTCTTTCTGTTTATTTATTGCACGGTAAGTACGAATCTCTAACTCTTTCCCCATGCTGCGGACATAGTCCTTTTCCTTTTTCAAAGGTCTTCCAAGACCCGGTGAGCTTACTTCGAAGATATATGATTCTTCTACGTAATCCTCTCTGTCAAGAATCTCATTCATCTCTCTAGATACGTCTGCACAATCATTCGATGTAATACCGCCTTCTTTGTCGATATAGCATCTTAAATACCATGTGCCACCTTCTTTGACCCATTCAACATCAACTAATTCAAAGTTGAAACGGTCAAGAATCGGAGTAATGAGTTCCTCGGTGCGTTTTTCATACATCTCTTTTTTTGACATGTTTACACCTCTTCTTTCTCCATATTCAGTTTTATTTTCGCCCATAACATGAATTGAGAGAGGGCTTTCGCTCTCTCTCAACCTAGTTACTTATTACTATATTAATGTACCATTAAACCCCAGAAAAATCAAGGGTTTTTCCTCATTTTTTCTAGGTTTTTCCATTATTTTTAACGTTGTTCTCAAAAAAATACACTTTAGTAAAATTTACTCTATAAAACCGAATCCATAAGCGATTCCCACCGCATCTGCATTCGCCCATACTTCCTTCAAATCACCGGTAATTGCTGCTTCTCTAACTTCTGCCACACTATGATATCCATGCTCAATAATCATCCCTGGCACGTTTGCATTAGTGGCTCCTCGTAAAACACCATAGTAGTCCGGATTCTTTTTCCCAGTACGTACTACGACCGTTCCCACTTTATTCAGGCCATCGTTGTATTTTTGTGTCCATTCTTCAACTGTATCTGCTGTCACTTCACGAAAAACATCTCTATTCGAAAGTCCGAGTTCAAAATTCACACTGGCAAGCTTTGCTCCTGTGGCATTCGCTGCTTTCAACGCTATTTCGGATGTGAGTGCCGCCGAATTTACGATTATAATTGGTTTATTAATCTCTATCGGCTGAAAAAACGTCGGATAATCATTGGCATCTTCCGCATTTGAATTCGTATGTA
>JAFYQA010000102.1 GCA_017547315.1 Roseburia sp.
GTGATGGTCATACCATAAACAATCATGTCTTCTCGTTCTTCAATTCGGACAACGCGACCGGCTAATTCTAAGCGAAATCCCTGATCTTCGAAACTGATTGTTAGTTGATCGCCTTTTCTTAGCTTCAATTCTCGTTGCCTATCTGAGATAGAAAAACCGGATACGCTGATGTCTTTTACCATGACGTATTGAGGTTCTCTTCCCTGCATAGTAAACCAAGCTTTTTTTCCGACAGAGAGACGGAAGGAACTACGTCTGTTATTACGAGACCCATCCATAGTAGCCTGCATAATATAAGAATTTTTAAAATTAACAATTTTGACATTCGGCCATAAAAGAGGAATACCATCCTCTTGTGGATATTCCATATCTATTGTTACATGATCAAAAGTCAATTTTTGCGGTCCAGTGTAATCTAAAGTGATGAGAGCAATATTCTCTTCGAGGTGTTTTTTTAAGATGCCACCTAAGTCCATTTGCTGCTCTCCATGATGAATATGAAAAATAATGCGAGTGTTTTCTTCAAGTTCAGCCAATTTGATTCCCACGGTTGTTCCTCCTAAGTGTACTGCAAATAATCATAACATAAATTTAAAAAATGGAATAGTAAAAATTGTGCAAAATTTAGGAAAAAAGTATGATTTTTGATAAAGTCTTGCGAAAATGTATTGAACTTGTTAAACTAAAACTAAAGTAGAAGGAGTATATTATGAAAGAGAGTGTACGAAGACAATTTTTAGGCTTTATGATGGCCGTTATATTGTTTTTGTCAGGGATGTGCGTAGAACTACCTTACGCAGATACCTCTTTTTTGTATGCAAAAGATACTTGTGCAGATGAGCGTGCTGGTAGTGTGCTTAGTGACGGCACCAAACTAGCAAAGTTAGAGCGGGTATGTACAATTGCTACACTTCAAAAAAATACTTTTACTTTTCTAAGTAGCAGCAGAAGTCGTAATTTGGGAAAACGTATTCTTAAAAATGTTGCTATATTTGCGGCAGTAGAAATACTGCTATCTGGTATTTTCTTATCTTATGGTATGGCAGACACTGCTTCCTTAATATTGAGGAGTAGTCGAGGCACTATTGTCAGATATATCCAACAAACGGATGGTAAAAAATAGTATAATCATTTTTTTATTGTTATTGCCTATGCGAAGCGTATAGGTTTATTTGTCGTATAAAAATTTATTGAATAAGTTTATAATAACGGTCAAGCAAATTCCGCTGCGAGAAATCGCTGTTTGACAGTTATTAAAAAAACGCCATGCGAAATTCGCATGGCGTTTTAAAAATAGCATTAATATTGATTAACCAAAGTATCTGTTTAATAAGCCTTCAAATGCTTTGCCGTGTCTAGCTTCATCCTTAGCCATCTCATGCACTGTGTCATGAATAGCATCTAAGTCTGCAGCTTTTGCTCTCTTAGCGAGGTCAAATTTACCAGCTGTTGCACCGTTTTCAGCATCAACTCTTAACTGTAAGTTCTTCTTTGTGGAATCTGTTACAACTTCACCTAATAATTCAGCAAATTTTGCTGCATGTTCTGCTTCTTCCCAAGCAGCTTTTTCGTAGTATAAACCGATTTCTGGATAACCTTCTCTGTGAGCTACACGAGCCATAGCAAGGTACATACCAACTTCTGAGCATTCACCTTCGAAGTTTGCTCTTAAATCCATAAGGATATCTTCGCTTACGCCTTTAGCGATACCTACAACGTGTTCTGCTGCCCATGTTCTTTCGCCAACCTGTTCTGTAAACTTATCAGCACCTACTTTACATACTGGACAAACTTCTGGTGCTGCATCTCCTTCATGAACATAACCACATACATTACAAACGAATTTAGACATAATTTTATTCTCCTTTTTAATTAATTAATACATTCGATAATAGTAACCATTACTAATATTAAGTGAAAAAATATAATTTGTCAAGAGGTTTATGACATTTTATTTTTTACACAATTTGGACACTTGCCAAAAAAGTAAGTAAAGTGTCCTTCCACTTCTCCGTCAAATCCCTGACCTGCTAAAACATTAATATGTTCAAGGCCATCTACCATTAAGTCAGATACACTGCTACAGCAGGTACACATAAAATGATAATGTGGCTCAGGACGTCCGTCAAAGCGGTCCGGACCAGTGCCGGTAGATATTTTTTGAATCTCGCCAAGCTCTGCTAAAAGGGCGAGATTTCTATAAACCGTTCCCAGGCTGACGTTAGGGAATTCATCCTTAATTCCTAAATAAACGGTCTCAGCGGTGGGATGGTCATAGCGCGTTGCGAGAAAAGTTTTGATGGCTTCCCGCTGCCTGCTATATTTTAGCATATGGCTAATCCTCTCTAGATAAAAATAGTAACTGTTACTGATATTAGTATAATATACTATATTTTGCTTGTCAACAAATTTTGGAAAAAATTATCATAAAATAAAAGAATGCAGAATAAATATAGTACAAATATCGGTAGGAGTCATCATATGGCGGGAATGCAGCGGTTTATTACATATATATATGCATATGAAAATGAGCAGAAGATAGGAAATACTGGATATGCGAAAGTAGAGACACGTGGGAATAATGGATATGTGGAGATTCATTTTGATAAGAATGAAAGTTTCTGTGATGAAATGAAAGTTCATTTTGTTTATATAAAAGATGATGATGTGGAGAAAATTCTTTTAGGTACGTTTCGACTAGAAAATGGACGTGGTTTGGGGCGTTTTTCATTTTGTGCAGAAGGCGTGCAGGGAACGCCGGTTTCTTTTGAAAAAATGATTGGGCTTATCGTTAAGGATTCTAGTGACAGGGAATACAAAAGTTTTTGGAAGGATGTGAAGCTGCCAGAGAAAAGAGAACGGAAGGTGGTAGAAAAAGAAGACTTGCAAAGAGAAACGGAGCATATAAAAGATATGGAGCAGGAATCTTTGCATACCATGGAGATACCGATGAGAAATATTTTTCCGACATATACATTAGAAGATATCTGGAGAAATTTTGAGAGGAATCGAAAGTGTGTGCAGATAGCAGATGAAATTTGTGGAGTTCAGATAGAGTTGGGGGACTTACGGGAACTTCCCAAAAAGTATTGGTATCTTGGAAATAACAGCTTTTTATTGCATGGTTTTTTTAATTATCATTATCTGCTTTTAGGGAAATTACCGGACGGAAAATGGTTTTTAGGAATACCGGGAGTGCATGAACGTCAGGAGCGGGTAATGGCTTCTGTGTTCGGTTTTCCGGGATTTATTCCGATTGCGATGGCAGAGACGGACGAAGAAATATCATTAGAACATGCAATGCCCCGCGAAAAGCAGCAGGGCATTTGGTATCACATATTAGAAGATTGATTTAACAGGGCAAAGCGCAGATGATCCTGCCAATGTCCTTGTATTTTAATACATTCTCGTTCGAGGCCTTCTTTTTCAAAAAAGAGACTTTCTAGTAACTTAATAGAAGCGGTATTTTCAGGCATTACTCTGGCGTATACCCGATGCAGATTTAAGGCGGCAAA
>JAFYQA010000103.1 GCA_017547315.1 Roseburia sp.
AATGGTTTTACCGGCAGGTGCATTTCTACGCGACAAACTTTTTTGATGATAGCTTCCGGTGCAGAGTATGGGCAGTCTGCAATGATGCCTTTTACATTTGATGGAAGTGGTTGATCGGTTGCCATCAACACGGTAGCGGCACCCATGGAGAGACCGGCTAAAAGAATGTGTACATCTTCACCAAAACGGGAACGCGCATAATCAATCCAACAAAGGACATCTTTTCTTTCTAATATGCCAAAGGTAATGGCTGTTCCCTCACTTTTGCCGTGTGAACGTTGGTCAACTACAAGGGCATTGTGCCCGATTTTTCCAGCATAAAGACTTCCGCCACAAAAATCTAAAATAGCACTGCTTTTATAACCGTGGAACTGAATCTGCAATGGTGCCCCATCTGCCACGTGATAGTAGCGAGCGTATAATTTTTTACCGTCAAATGTAGTAATTGTAATCGGTTCAAAAGGGCGAGATTGCATATCATTTACACATTTTTCAATGCCTGCACGGACTTTCAGATAAGGTTCGCCTTCGGGCAGATGAATTTGTACATCTTCATCCGGTATGCGTTTCGGGGCACGGAAGGAGATGTGATAACAGATATAGGCAGTTAGCACTGCTAATAAAATACAAATAACGAAAAGTTTTAAAAGCATCATAAATGTCAAGTACCTCATAGTGTATTTTGAAAATAATATTAAACTAGTATAATTCGATTGGATAGAGCTGTCAAACATAAAAAGTATTTCGCTGGTAGGACGATGGAAGAAATAGACTATACAATCGAACGTGAGTTTGGTATAATGTTTTGTAAATAGAGAGAAGGTTACTATTTTGGTACAGCTAGTGATAAGGTAGAGGAATGAAGATGTTTGGAAATGCTACAGTAGAACAGGAGAATATCATAAAAGCAACGGAAGGTTTCGTGCGGTGTGGGGCAGTGCCGGGATCTGGAAAGACTTTTTGCATTACACATAGAATGGCATATTTGATTCGTGAATTATATATAGATCCATCGTCTATTGTGGCACTGACTTTTACGAATAAGGCTGCCAGCAGTATGACACGTCGTTTGAAAAAAATGATTGGTGATGAGGCAGCTTGCTTTACGGGAACGTTCCACGGATTCTGCAATAAGATTTTGAAGGAAGAAATCTATCGTTTATCCTATCCAAAAACTTTTACAATTTTGGATAAAAAGGGACAGGTAGATTTAATTAGAGAGATTGCGGAAGAACTGCAACTGTCACTAAAAGATTTTACGGCGAAGAAGTATGTTGAGGAGATTGGAAAATACAAGGCTCGTTCTGGATATATTGGTTATATGATTGGTCCGGATAAAACGAGTTTGTTAGAGGCTATATCTCAGACCGCGAATCATATTGAAAAGGTTTACTATCACTATTTGTTGAAGCAACGGGATAACTATGTGCTTGATTTTGAGGATATATTGAATTTTGCGATTTATATTTTAGAGCAGTATCCGGATGCGTTAGAGACCTGGCAGGAAAAGTGCCAGTATATTTTGTGTGATGAGTATCAGGACGTGAATGATAAGCAGGAGAATCTGCTTAGTCTTTTGAGTGGAAAGTATCAGAATCTTACGGTAGTTGGAGATGATGACCAGTGTATTTATGGATGGCGCGGCTCAAAAGTAGAGTATATGGTGGGATTTGATAAGGCTTATCCGAATGTAACGGATTATTATTTGAGTGAGAATTTTCGCAGTACGCCGGAGATTATAGCGGTGGCGAATTCATTGATAAAGGCGAATCAGCATCGGTTAGTGAAGAAAATGTTTACTAACAATCCATCTGGTACAAAGCCAGTCTATCATCATGTAAAGACAGAAGGAGCAGAGGCTCTTTGGATTGCAGATACGATTAGTTTGGCCGTGCAAGAAGGTAGACGATATTTGGACCATGCAGTTTTAGTACGGGCATCTTCTCAGACGAGAGCATTAGAAGAAGCATTTATTCGTAAAAGGGTTCCTTATAAGATTTTAAATGGGGCACAGTTTTATAGTTCTGAAGAGATTAAGACCGTATTGGCATATCTGAGAATGATTTACTCTATGAATGATTTAGATTTTGCATGGACGATTCAGCGTCCAAGAAAAGGATTTGGGAAAAAGTCGATTGCTTCATTACGTCAGTATGCAAGTGAAAATGGTGTGACATTGATGGAAGCACTTGGTATGCAGATTGAAAATGGTATGATGCGAAAAGAAGTTATGATTGATTACTATCAGAAGGTTATGGAATTGCATCGAACCTATCAGGACTATTCCAGCAAAGATTTGGTGAATGCGGTATTAGACATAGGTTATCGAGCAGAACTACAGAACGATGTAGACCAGACAAAATTGGATAATGTTTCTGAATTTATCACTACAGTGGCGGCGTTAGAGGAGGATAATAAAGAGCGTATTCCGTTGGAAGATTTATTAGCTCATTTTGCATTGTTTTCGCAACAAGATGATGATGTGGATAAGGATGTAGTGAAGGTGATGACGATTCATACGGCGAAGGGCCTAGAGTTTGATACCGTATTTGTGAATGGTATGGTGGAAGGACAGTTTCCAAGTAAGCGTTTGCGTAATGAGGACGAAATCGAAGAAGAACGTCGCCTATTTTATGTGGCAGTAACCAGAGCAATGAACCGGTTATATATCAGTAGTTATGAATCCAAAGGTGGAATGTTTTTTGCACAGCAGTCTAGCTTTCTAAGTGATATTGATGTGAACTTGCTGAATTGTATTAATAATAGTAAAATAGGAGAAAAGCATAATACACCAATTGCAACGCCAAAGACTAGTTTTTCGGTAGGAGATACGGTGCGACATAAGTTATTTGGAAAAGGTATAATTGTCGGTATAGATGAGAAAATGCAGGTATATACGATTAAGTTTGAAAATGTAAATGGAGTGAGAAGACTACAGTTTCGAGCAGAGTTGCAACTGTTAGAAGAAACCGTGTAAACCGAAAAAAGCTGTTTGTAAAGTAGAGTTACGTTTTTCGTTAATGAAGAAGGATAGGAGAAAGTTATGTTAAAACAGATTACAGAAATTGTGCGTCAGGCTGCTGAATTAATGAGACCTGAGAATATTGAGGTGGAACAGAAGGGGAATGATTCTAATTATGTGACCACAGCGGATGTGAATGTGCAGAATTTTTTGAAAGAGCATTTGTTGGCATTATTGCCGGGGAGTTCGTTTGTAGGTGAAGAAGGCGATGAGGAGTTTGCGGATACAGAGTATGTGTGGGTAGTAGACCCGATAGACGGGACATCTAACTTTATTCGTAATCTGGGCTTAAGTGCGATTTCTGTTGGATTACTTCGCAATCGTAAAGCGTACATGGGCGTGGTTTATCAGCCTTATCGTGACGAGATGTATTATGCAGAAGTAGGAAAAGGTGCATTCATGAATGGAGAGCAGATTCATGTGTCTGACAGAGATTTTAGACATTCACATTTATGTTCTGCTATGAGTCTTTATAATAAAGATTATGCACCACCATGTTTTCGCATTATCGAGCGTGTTTATGCAGAGTCAGACGATTTGCGCAGATTAGGTACTGCAGCGGTAGAGTTAGTATATCTTGCAGCAGGCAGGGTAGAACTGTATTTTGAGATTCGCTTATTCCCGTGGGATGTAGCTGCAGCGATTCCGATTATTACAGAGGCTGGTGGTTTTGTAGATTTAATGTTTGAAGAGGAACTTCCGCTTAACAGACCGATGCCGGTGATTGCGGCGAATACAAAAGAGAATTTTAAGCGACTGAAAGCCATCGTCTATGATGAACTTCCAGAGCGAATTTATTAAGAAGAAATAGAAAGATTGTATAATGAAATGGATGCGATAAAAGAAACCTTATCGCATCTATTTAATTTTGCGATTTTTTCCGTGATTCTCCTATTTGTAATACGCGAAATCCTTGTCCGTGTACTTCGCTAGACTCTAGAACAATCATAAATGCTTTTGGGTCTGCGAATTTCACGGCAACCTGTACCAGATACATTTCTTTGTTGTTGCAGGCGCATAGTACGATATCTTTTTCATCGCCTTGAAAACCACCTTGCGCTTTAATGAGTGTAGTTCCTCGTCCGCAACAATTGCCAATGACATTGGTAATCATTTTTCCATAGTCGGTAACAATGACGGCAAACTTTCCAGCATTCACGCCATACATCATTTTATCCACGACAAATGCAAAAAGATAATTCACGATCATTCCGTAGATGATTCCATCGATATCCCGAAGTAAAATCCCACCTACGATAATAATTCCGATATCCGCGAGAAAAGCAATTTTCCCGATGGACAGATAAGGACGTTTCGCTTTGATGGCCATGATAATAAAATCAATGCCGCCAGTAGAAGAGTATTGCATATAAATAAGGGCATAGCCGATACCACCAAGTATTCCAGTCGTCAAGGCAGCAAGCAGCCTGTCTCCTCGATACACAGGAAAAAGAGGAGCCACATAATCTATCAGGATAGAGGAAATAATCATACATCCGAGAGAACTTAAGAAAAAATGCTTCCCAAGCAGACGATAGCAAAGGAAAGCCACTGGAATATTTAACAAAATAGTGGTAAGGCCGATGGGAACCTGTGCCAGCCGATATAAAACAATTGCAATGCCGGAAAATCCTGTCATAGGAAAAGCTGCCTGCACAGCAAAGTTATAGATGGCAGCGGCAACAAGGATACTGCCGATAAGCTCCCAGAAAAGTTGTATAGCAATGGCTTTTGCAGTTTCTTTTTCTATCCGCATATGAAAAATCTCCTTTTCATAAAACATGTGTAAAATTTGTATAAGCATAACGTGTAATATTTGGAAAAATTATAAGTAAAGTATGTGTGAATGGAAAACGCTAATAAATTAACGATAAACGTCAAAAAGTTATTGACAAACTTAAATGTACGTATTATATTAAAATTAACGATAAACATTAATTTTTTTATGAAAGGAAGAAAGGTTATGAAAGACGATATTATTTCAAAAGTAAATAAAATAGGGAAAGCTGGCGTAATCATTACAAAAATCGGAAAGGTTTTTTTGTGGATAGCATGTATCGTATGTTTGTTATCAGGATTGCTATTATTGGCACTTCCGGATGATTTTATAGTGATACATATGGAGGGAAAAGCAGCAATAGAAGTGAGTTTCCCGACAGCCATAAGTCAAGCGGATTTTTACGTTATTGAAGAGGATGGAGTAGCGGAGCTAAAATGGAATGAGGTGACTTGGGGAGAAGTAGACAGTTCTCTTGAAGTAAACGGGCAGGAATATGGCATTGTTGGTATGGTTAAGACAGAGAATGGCTATTTAATGGATGCGCAAGCGGACAGCTACACCATTCGAATAACAAGTTTTGTAAGTGTTGTATTAATGTCGGCAGTGTTATGCGCAGTTGGGTTGGTCACAATGCATTTTGTTGGAAAACTGTGCAGATTATTTCAGGATTGTGAGACTCCATTTACTGTAGAAATCTCAGAAGCTTTGAAAAAACTTGCAATTGCGATAATACCAATGGCATTTTTCAAAAATTTATCGGAAAGTGTAACAAACAGCGTAATGTCAGGTGATGTGAATATTGTAATTGGTATAGATTTAATGACAGTACTTTTGGTGATGTTGGTATTTATGTTATCTGCAATTTTTAGCTATGGGACTATGCTTCAGCAGGAATCAGATGAGACATTGTAAACAGAGTATGCTAGAATAGAAACATAGATTATGTGAGGCATGGAAAAGAGGAGAAATTATGGCGATTATTTTAAGATTAGACCGTGTCATGGCAGACCGTAAAATATCTTTGAAGGAATTATCTGAAAAAGTGGGGATTGCTAATGTGAATTTATCAAAGTTGAAAACCGGAAAAGTAAATGCAATTCGGTTTTCTACATTAGAAGCAATCTGTGATGTATTAGATTGTCAGCCGGGAGATATTTTAGAATATCAGAGAGAAGATATTTCTGGTGAAAAATAACATTATAATGGCGGAAAATAAAAAGCCCGAACCACTAGATAGTGTTTCGGGCTAAAATTATGTATGTAATTATTCAGTTACAACTTCTGCTTCTGGAGCGTTTTTCTTTACGCTTTCAACACCATTTAAGCAGTTGGCATGTGTGGTGTAGCCTTCGCTTGTTGCAATAATCTGACCATTCTTAGCTGTTAAACGGAATCTGAATTCGCCAGCTTTGTCTGTGTAAACTTCGAATTTTGGATTCTTTTCTGTAGCAAATCCTTCTACTGTCTGGTCTTCAACAGCAGCGATAGGAGCGTTTGTTTTTACGCTTTCAATACCATTTTTGCAGGCTGCATCTGTAGTATATACTTCAGAAGTAGCAATAACCTGACCATTTCCAGCTTTTAAATCAAATTTTACGCCTGTAGCTGTTTCTCTAATCACAAATTTTCCCATGGGATGAATCCTCCTAAATATCTCTTTATAAGAAACATTATAACTGATTCTCCTTAAATAGACAAGGAAAAGAGGTACTAATTACCTAACGTAGCTTTTCATATCTAATTTCATCTGATACATCATTTTATCTGCACGGCGCATGGTGTCACTGAAGTCCAAATCAATATTTTTAAGATAATTAGCATATCCATAAGCAATGCTGACAGGAAAAGTATTCGGATTTTGTTCATTAAACTGCTCTAATAATTCATCAAAATTGTTGAGACAGAGTTTGCATTCCGCTTCACTGGATTCAGGGAGTAAAACACAGAATTCATCACCGCCCATGCGGAGGCATTCTCCAATCGGAAACGCTTTTTTTATCAGCTTCGAACTATTTACCAAAAGCTCGTCGCCCCAGTCATGACCCATGGTGTCATTGCACAATTTCAAATCATTAACGTCCATCATGATAATAAAACAATTTTCGCGATAAACGTTTTCTTTTTTTAAGAATTCATAATAAAAAGCTCTGTTATAAAGTCCGGTTAAGGTATCATGCAATGCGAGATTATGATAATGGTCTGCCTTGTGTGCACGGTCAATTAAACGTCGCGTTTCTCTTGCTGACATAAGTCCCATGATAGCTGCATAGATTAAAAAGGCTAATAAGCAGTAAATCATACTTCCGGAACTGCCGGAATGGTAATATACAGCCATGTCTATAAGTACACCTATAATACACATGAAACAGCAGATAATGGTTAATTGCATCTTTCTTGTGAAACGGTTGCGTTTAGCTTCACGAATGCTGTTAATTATTACAAAAATGCTGGAAATTGCGATTATTATATGAGAAACAAATAATGTTTCTCTTAAATCAGCAATGCCACATAACTGTAATAAAATAATGATACAAGCTGCCAGGCTGCACAAAAGAGAGAGTATCCACCATGCATTATTTTGTTCCCTTTGTAGCTGTTTTTGAATAAACGCAAGGAACGGTACGACCATCATTGTAATAGATAAAATCGCAATTGTGGATAGTGTAAGTGAATTCTCAAATATAAGTGGGGCGGCAGTCATGTCGCACAGTTTCCACAAACCTGCAGCGATAGAAAAAATGCCTAACATTAAAATACTGCGATCTAATTCTTCGTTTTTTATATTGGTTAGATAAAAAACAAAAAATACAATTCCTAAAATGACTGCAAGAGAGGCAATCAGTATTACTGGAAGATTTTCGCGCATAAGGTGACTACGGATGGCATTGTTATCGCCGTAATAGATTTTTAGCTGATTAGAAAGACTGCTTTCATAAACCGGATAAACGAAAATACGAAGTTCTTTTCCTTCATCGGATGTGTTTAGATAAACTTCAGCCCATTCGTACCCGGGAGTTTGGGAGAGATGGTCTCCGTCAGCTAATCGTATCTGGTAAACAAGTTCTTCTTCTATGTAAACATCTACTTCCTGATGAATCGTATAAAAGGTAATGCAGCCATTATAATCGGGAACATCGTGTAGTGTTGCGTTATATTCCTGCACAATTCCTGTTGGGGAGGTCTCGTCATTGTAAGTCATATATTCGTAATCTGTCAAAAGGCAGAAGGAATGATTGCTACGAAAAATATTCTCATTCACATGGGAATGAAAATGGAATATGCATACTAGAATTAGAACAAGTACGAAACAGATTGCATAAAGTGTTTTTGCAATATTTTTCATTGTTCTTCCTTAATATTAATTTATAGTAAATTTTTGTGTAACAGCAAGCATTATAGCATGTTGGTAACTTGTATACAAGTTGCAACTTTCACAAATTATTTATAAAAACATGGGGAAATCAAGGGAAAATGCCTTGACAAAAGTTTAACAAACACATATAATGTGCCATAATGAACGTGTTCATAAAAAGGGAGAACAATATGCCTAAGATAATTGAGAATATTCGCGAGAGGTTACTTGAGGAAGCAAAAAGTCAAGTAATGAAGCAAGGATACTCGGTAATGACAATTCGTTCGGTGGCCAAGGCGTGTGGTGTTGGTGTAGGAACAGTATATAATTATTTCCCATCCAAAGACATGCTAATAGCTAGTTTCTTATTAGAAGACTGGTTAGAATCTCTGGCAGTTATTGAAGCTGTATGTGCCAAAGAACAGGATATTGAGAAAGTAATCCGCTGTATCTATGATGAACTGCATTGTTTTATGGGAAAATATACGCCATTGTTTTCAGACAAGAATGCAGAAGTAAGTTCGTCGACTGCGTTACATCAGCGTCATGGAATGTTAAGAGGACAAATTGCCAAACCACTTGTTTTACTTTGTAAAAAACAGGACAAGGCAGATGCAGAATTTTTGGCGGAATTCATAGCAGAAGCGTTATTGGCGTGGACTAGGACAGACCGCAGTTTTGAGGAGATCAGCAGTATACTTCTACAGTTATTTTAACAATTCATTAGGAAAAGGAAGCATCAAAGATGCGGTTTAGCAAATGATGACTTTGAATAGTAACGATTATATGCAAATCAAGGAGGATTAGAAGCATGAGCAGTTTTGAAAATTTACGAGTAGTAGATAATTTTTATCAGACATCGTTATTTTTTCCGATGCCGACCGTAGTAATTACTACATTGTGTGAGGATGGAACGACATCAGCAGGTCCATATTCGCTGGTTCAGCCATATTATGTTGCGGGGAAAGATTATTATGCAATGTTATTATGCTGCCGTAATTCATCCAATACAGCGCAGAACATTTTAAAAAATGGAAAATGCGCATTGAACTTTATCTCAGATGAACCAAAATACTTTAAAGAGTGTGTGAAGTTAAGCTGGCCAGGTGACAAGCCAGAAGAGAAGATGCCAAAATGTAAATTCCGTTTTGAAAAGAGTATGATTCAAGAAGAGAATCCAGAAGATAAAAGACCGCAGGTTCTTACAGATGCAATTGAAGTTATTGAGTGCACATGGGTTCGTGAATTAGATGGTGCTGACAAAGATTTGCCGGGTGAGTTAAATGGTTATGAACCACCATATCATGACTTCAACGGTATCACAAGTAAATTTGGTGCACACTTCATTTTGAAAGTAGACAAAATTTTAATGAAGAAAAAATATGCAGACGCTATTATCAATGGTGTAAAGGGAAAAGATTTCCCTCACTTACCAGTTGATTATGGTTACCGTGACAGCAAGAATTTCTGGTATCACAGATGGAACTGGATGCATGCAGAATTATTGCAGATGCGTCAGGCAAGTTTAGAGTCCGTACGTTACGCAGCAGACCGTATCGATGACAAAATCAAGTTTACAGATGATGCTCTTATGACAATTTTAGGAGTACCGCGTGTATTCTTATCAACGGTATTAAAAGGTTGTGTTGATTGGGCAAAAGAGAATGACGTTGATGTAATCACGGCAGAACACATGCAGATTATCAACGATAAACGTTCGAAAGAGAAAAATAAAAAGAAATAATTAAAGGATGAATGTAAGAAAGGAAAATAGGAGTATGAAGGTTGTATTAGCAGGTGCTTATGGTAATTTAGGTGCAGACATTTTTAAAGCATTATTAAAAGCTGGTCACGAGGTAGTGGCAGCAGATATGATGGAACGTGATTTGGGTGTGAAAGGTAACTATACATTCAAAAAAATCAATGTGCAGGAACCGGCTACTTTAGCAGGTCTCTGTGATGGTGCAGACGCGGTTATCACAACAGTTGGTTTGACAAAAACGTCTGCAGAAGTAACAAACTACCAGATTGATTATCAGGGCAATTTAAACATTTTAGAAGAAGCAAAAAAAGCAGGTGTAAAATATTTTACATATATCTCCGTTCTTAAGGCTGACAAGGCTCCAAAGGTGCCAATGCTTCACGCAAAATACTTATTTGAAGAAGAACTCAAAAAGAGCGGTATCGCTTACACAATCCACCGTCCAACTGGTTATTTCTATGACATTGTAAAAGTATTCCGTCCAATGATTGAAAAGGGTGAAGTGACATTATTAGGTAACAATCCGGTACATGCAAATGTGGTATCAACAGAAGATTTTGCAGACTTCATCGTTTCCCATATGACAGATGAGAATAAGATGTACGATGTGGGCGGCAAAGAGACATATTCTTACGAAGAAATTGCAAACCTCTGCTTTGCGGCAGCAGGCAAAGAGCCAGTTATCAAACGTGCTCCTGCAATGCTATTCGATGTATTGGCATTCATCAATAAGTTCAAGAAAAATGGAAAAGAAGCAATTTTACGTTTCTCTAAGTGGACTTTAACAGAAGAAATGGTGGGTGATACCATTTGTGGTGAAATGAGCTTTAAACAGTATATTGAAGAAAGTTTCAAGAAGTAAATTCAGAAAGCGCAAGTAAATACAGTATAGAAAAATGCCGAAAACGGCAGAATGTGAGGTGCCCTTATGGGTTGGAATTTTTTGGGAATATTTTATGTGATTAGCTTAGTTCTTTGTTTAGTAGGATTTTACAAATATGTATATTTCCTTTCTATCGGATATGGTTTTGCAGTATCGGGTATTGGTGTAGCAATGACTATCATGATGCTTGCTGGCGCGCTTCCTGCATCGCTTCCGAAGTTTATATTCTGTGCATTGTTTTTAATTTATGGTATCCGTTTGTCAGGTTTCCTTTTAGTCCGTGAGATTAAAAATGCTTCTTACCGTAAGACATTAAAAGAAGCGACAGGTGAAGAGTCTGCAATGCCTATTTTTGTTAAAGTAGCAATCTGGATTTTTACAAGCATTCTTTATGTGGCACAGACATCCCCGGTATTCTTCCGCGCATACAATGGCAAAGAAACGACCGCACTTATCTGGGCAGGTATTGCAATCTCTATCTTTGGTATTTGTTTAGAAGCACTTGCAGATCAGCAGAAGACAGAGCAGAAAAAGGTTGAGCCAAACAAAGTGGCAATGAAAGGTTTATATAAAATTGTCCGCTGCCCGAACTACTTTGGAGAAATCTTATTTTGGACAGGTGTATTCGTAGCATCTTTAGATGCGTTGAATTCAGTAGGTCAGTGGGTAATGGCAATCATTGGTTATGTTTGTATTGTGTTCATTATGTTTAACGGTGCGCAGCGTTTGGAAAAACGTCAGATGGCTCGCTATGGTAAGGATAAAGAATATAATGATTATGCAAATAAAACACCAATTATCATTCCATTATTACCAATTTATCATTTGAATAAAATAGAAAAATAAGATTATTACATACATATTTTGAAAGAGGAACAGGAGGAAATTTCTATGAAGGAATTTTCTGTTACGATGGCACTGGTAGATTATATTCCGGTTATTTTCTTTGGAATGGCATCTATCATTCTCATGCGTGATCTATACAACAAAATGAGTAAAGGCGCATTTGCACTTTTCTCAGCAGGGGCAATCAATATTTTTTCAGCGGGAGCATTGAAAGCGTTTTATAAACTTTTATATGCAGCAGGTATTTGTGATTTTGCACCATTAAATGAGATGTTTTTCCCGGTGCAGTCGATAGGATTCTTGTTAGCAGGTGTTGGTATGTTGGCGATGATTTTTCGACAGCAGGGAAATGGTATTGTGGCGTTATCAGTAGCACCGCCATTATGGAAAGGTACCTTTCTTTTTGTAGGAATTATGGTGGCGGGACTAGGCTGTATGGATGCAGGTTTGATGATCCTTTCGAATAGATTAAAAAAACGTTCTGCGATTCCATTGTTTGTACTATCGTTTATCTGCTCTATGGGAATGGGTTACCTTTCTTCACAAAATTTTGCACAAGCCAGCATGAATTGGATTGCGGAAGGCGTTAATATAGTAGGGCAAGGGTGCTTGTTAATCGGCGTATGGATGTTACATAAAGCGGGGTTAGCAGAATACAAAATTCCGAGAAAACGAATTGGCGAGAGTAAATACAGCTTATAGGAATTGTCTTTAATAAAAAGCATGCAAAGCATTGAAATAAAAGTGGAAAAGTGGTACTTTATATAATGAATAGGAATGTATGAATGGAGTAATAATATGATGGATAAGTATGAAGTACTGAAACTAGCGAATCAAATTTGCTTTCCTTTGTATGTGAGTTCAAAGGAGATTGTAAAGAGGTATACCCCTTTTTTGGACGAAATAGATTTGACTTATACCCAGTACATTACAATGATGGTGTTATGGGAATATGAGGAGATGAACGTGAAGGAATTGGGTAAGCATCTTTATCTGGATTCTGGCACGTTGACACCGGTTTTGAAAAAACTGGAGCAGAAGGGGTATGTTAGCCGCAAAAGAGATACAAAGGATGAGCGAGTATTGAATGTAGCAGTAACACCTCTTGGAATGGAACTTCGCGAGAAGGCGTTGGATGTACCAGCGAAAATCGGAAGTTGTATTGATTTATCGCAAGAAGATGCGTTGAAACTGCATGAGATTCTGCATAGAGTTTTAAAGAATTTTGAATAATCGAAAAGGGTTTTTGTGTATGGATACAGCAAAAAGAGTGCGCTATCATTTATTAGATGGGATTCGTGGAATCGTACTGATAAGTATGATAGCATACCATTTTTCGTGGAACATGGTGTACATGTACGGTGCGAAATGGGACTGGTATCGGAGCACGGGAGCTTATATATGGCAACAAAGTATATGCTGGACATTTATTATATTGTCCGGCTTTTGTTGGTCTATGGGGAAACAACCATTAAAAAGAGGCCTTATGGTATTTGGCGGTGGCCTGCTTGTGACAGCAGTTACAATTGCAGTAATGCCACAGAATCGCGTGGTATTTGGTGTGTTGACTTGTATAGGTTCGTGTATGCTATTGCTGATACCGTTGGATAAAATTTTTCGAAGGATACCAGTAGAAGCCGGTATGGCAATAAGCATTGTGTTATTTGTTCTGACAAGGAATATAAATCGCGGATATTTGGGATTTGAGTCATGGAAATGGATTACGTTGCCGAGAGAGTGGTATCAGAATCTGCTGACTGCCTATATTGGTATGCCTCCGCGGAGTTTTTATTCTACGGATTATTTTTCTTTAATACCGTGGTTCTTTTTGTTTGTAACAGGATATTTTTTATATGGTGTATGTAAAAAGTATGATTTGCTCAGAGGCGAACTTTTTGGGAAAAAGATACCATTGGTAGACTTTTTGGGAAAACGTTCACTATTCGTGTATTTATTGCACCAACCGATTATTTATTTGATTCAGGAGATATTGAGGGGCATTGGTGTGATATAGTTAGGGCGTTTGTATAACAAGGGGTATTTTAAAAGATGACAGAGAAGAAATGGGAATGGAAAAAAGTTCATATAGTGATTTTACTGGCACTGATGTATGCAGGGTGCCTGCTTGTGTTATCTTTTATTGGATATTCTGATGGGGATGATGCATTTTTCTATGAGTATTGCAGGAGCATGGGATTTTGGGAATACCTTGGCTGGCGTTATAACGAATGGACCGGTCGTATGATTTCCGAAGGATTGATGCATATTTTTTTTAATCAGGACTTGTGGGTATGGCGCGTTGTAAATGCTGGGATGTTGGTGGCACTGCCCGCGTCGATGGTCGCTTTAAAAAATGCAGTGGCGGGGATTCCAAATGAGCAAAGCAATGGCGATAGAAATGGTGCATATCTGGTGTGTTTTATTATGGCAGTTTTGACTTATGCGTTGTTGGATATTAAAGCATTTGGCTATTCTGCAGTTTGGATTACTGGTTCCATGAATTATCTGTGGCCGATGGTCTGTGGTATTGTGGCATTGCGTGTTGTTGCAAAAGTAGCATATGATGAGTCAGAGACGAAAGTAGCTGTTTGGGAATATGTAGCAGCGTCAGTATGTGCAGTAATTGCAGCAATGTCGTCCGAACAGATGGGAGCAGTATTACTGGCATTTGAAGTGATCTGTATTGTGCAAAAAGTTTGGAAGAAAGTCTCATTACAGTTTGGAATTGTGATGCTGTCGATGGTAACATTAGGTGCCTTTTTGGTGTCTAGTCTTTCGCCGGGAAATGAATTGCGAATTGCTATGGCAGTAGAACATAATATGCC
>JAFYQA010000104.1 GCA_017547315.1 Roseburia sp.
AGTGGAAGGAGTGCCTAATATGCGTATAGATGCTTATAATCAGATTACTCAGATTTACAAAACAAACAAAACCGGTAAGGTGACAAGCGCATCGACTGTTTCTAGTGCAAGAGACGAAGTGCAGATTTCATCCTTTGGCCGTGACTATCAAATCGCAAAACAGGCAGTGCAGGAAGCTTCCGATATCAGAACAGACAAAGTAGCAGAATTGAAAGCAAAAGTAAATGCTGGTAACTATCATGTGGATAACGGAGATTTTGCAAGCAAATTATTAGCAAAATATAATGCATTAGTGTAAAGTGAGGACGAACTTTGGCTAGTTTAATGGAAGACCTTTTGGATGTCTTAGAAAAAGAAGAAAAACAGTATCAGGATTTGATTGAATTGGGCTTAGAGAAAAAGCAGGCAGTCATTAAGGCGGATATTGCTGCTTTAGAGCGGATTACCGCAAAAGAAGGTGATGCAGCCAGTGTATTGCAGAATCTCGCGAAGCGTAGAACCAGAGTATTGGATGATATGGCGACAGTTTTGGGAAAAGAGCCCGGTGAGATGACCATTACGAAAATGATTGGTTATTTGGATGGACAACCGAAGGAACAGGAGAAGTTGACAGAGATTAAGGAAAAATTGCTTGCAACAGGCAAGAGAATGAATACCATTAATCAGCAGAATGAAGTTCTTTTAAAACAAGCATTAGAGATGGTGGAGTTTGATTTGACGTTACTAAAAAGTATGCGTCAGGCTCCAGAGACAGCCAATTATAACAGGAGAGCCTATAATACAGGCGACCTGTTAGGTGGGGGCGGATTTGACGCCAAACAGTAGAGAATAGAACAGATACAGAGGAATTTTTAAATGGGAAATGGAATGGGCAGTCTGTTTGTCGGCGCAGGCGGCTTACAGAGCGCACAGAATGCATTAAATACAACAGCAAATAACTTAGCGAACGTAAATACCAAAGGGTATGTACGTCAGCAGATTTTATATACAGACCGTAATTACAATACATTTGATACCACTGCTTCGATTAGTCCGCAGCAGGTTGGTTTGGGTGTTAAAATCGGGGATGTTGTTCACGCGAGAGATATTTTCTTAGATAAATCATACCGTGCAGAGTCCGGTCGTCAGGCGTTTTATGCAGCCAGCGGAGAAGCGATGAATGAAGTATATACCTTTTATCAGGAATTAGAGGGAGAAGCTTTTCAGGATGCGCTTCAAGAGTTATGGACATCTTTTCAGGAATTTTCAAAAGATCCGGGGGATTCCGTAAATCAGAATTTGGTAATTCAGAAAGCGGGACTTTTAGTATCCAGATCATCGGCAATATATAAAGGACTTAATGATTATCAGAGAAATATTAATCAAAAGATTTCGAATGATATTGATCGTATCAATGAACTTGGACAGCGTATTTTCGAATTAAATAAAGAGATACATCTCGTAGAGTCAAGTAAAGTAGAGAGTGCCATGACGCTTCGTGATGAAAGAGATAATTGTCTGGATGAGTTGTCAAGTCTTGTGGATATTACATACAAAGAGAATCCGGAAGGTATGGTAACTGTTAATATTGAAGGAATGGAATTTGTGGATGAAGTCCATGTATATGAGATGGGCAAATTAGTAGAAGACATTACAGAGTTTGTCACACCATACTGGCCACATACTTCTACTCCATCTACCGATGAGTATGATGAAGTTTTTACTTATACAAATCCGATTTCATCAGAGCTTAATACAGATATTGGCGAGTTAAAGGCGTTAATTCTTGCTCGTGGTGACAGAGTTGCTAATTATAATGACGTTTTAGGATTAAGTCAGAAGGAGTATAATACTTCAACAGCGGAACATATTGGTACAGGTATGTCTGTTATGTTACAGGCACAGGCACAGTTGGATCAGTTGTTCCATGGAATTGTTACAGCAATAAATGATGTACTTTGTCCAAATACAGAAGCTTCTAATGTAATTGATTTCCAGGGAGCAGACAAGGTTGTTATTAAAGATAAAAATGGTGTAGAACATACCATTAAAGCAGATGATTTGCTGTTAGATGCAGAGAATGCATCAGTAGGTATTGATGGTAAGCTGCCGCCGCAGGAATTATTCAAACGTATCGGTACAGAACGTTATGAAACAATTGAAGCAGAGGATGGAAATGTATACTATAAATATGTTCCGGAAGATCCGGAGGAGACAGATATGCAGTATACAATTCTTAGTGTGGAAGTGAATCATCAGTTGATTGAACAGGAAACAAATATTCCGCATTTGAAACAGGATGGTCAGGTGAATTACGCTTTGGGGGAACAACTGGCAATGTTGTGGGAGAACGAAGCTTTAACGCTTGATCCGAATGATAGAAATAATGTAACGTATATGGACTATTATTCGAACATGATCGGTGCATTTGGTACATTGGGTTCTGTATACGAATCTACAGCATATAGCTTAAATGATACAGTAACATCTATTTCGAATCAACGATCACAGGTTATTGGAGTTTCTTCGGATGAAGAACTTACAAAAATGATTAAATATCAGAATGCGTATAACGCATCCAGCCGTTTTATTAATGTAATAAATGAAATGGTGGAACATTTGATAACACAACTCGGTTAATAGACTGATAGTAGGAGGGAAATGATATGCCATCACAGTTTTTTGGATTAAACATAGCATCATCAGGTTTAAGCGCATATCAGGCAGCATTAAATACAACAGCAAATAATATTTCAAATGTTAAGACAGTTGGCTATACCAGACAGGCGACGAATATGAGTTCATCTGCTGCACTTCGTATTCATGCGACATATGGTAGTGCTGGTACCGGTGTACAGGTAGATTCTGTGAAGCAGGTACGTGATGAATATTATGATACGAAGTTTTGGGAAAATCAGAGTGCACTTGGTTTATATGAGACAAAATTAAGCTATAGTCTCCAGATTGAGAATTTCTTTATTGATGATGATAAGGCAAAAGGTTTTGCTACTATTTTAAATAATATGTTTAATTCTATGGATACGTTAAAGAACTCACCTGGTGATGTGAACAACCGTCAGCAGTTTATTGCGCAGTCCAAGAATTTTACAACTTATTTTAACAGTGTGGCCATTGGACTTGGACAGATTCAGGATAGTGTGAATGAAGAGATTAAATCTACAGTAGCGAATATTAATTCCATTGCAGAGAAGATTGCTATTTTAAATAAACAGATTAATGTAATTGAATTGCAGGGGGGATATGCGAATGAACTTCGTGACCAGAGAGCGGTTTTGGTAGATAATTTGTCTACGATTGTACCGACTTCTGTAACAGAGGTTCCGGTATCCAATTCAAATTACCCGGATATGCAGTTGGGTTCTAATTATTATACGGTTAAGATTAATGGTCAGACTTTAGTAGATTCTTATGAATATAACGAACTTACCTGTATTGCCAGAGAAGTACCGGTAAATCAGTGTGATATGGAAGGATTGTATGATATCGTGTGGGCGAAGACGGGAAGTACATTCCATGCGGGTTCTGAATATTCTGCCGGTTCTTTAAAGGGTTTATTAGATGTAAGAGACGGTAATAATGCAGAAAATTTCTCGGGAAAAATTACCGATATTTCAGCGAATACCATTACACTGACAGATAACCTTTCTATTAAAAAAATCGGCGCAATGAACATGCTAGATGAAGGCGTGATTACCATTGATGGTGCAGATTATTTTTATGATGAATTTAGTTTTACAACAGATGAAGAAGGTAATGTGGTAAGCTATACATTCCACTTGGAAGAAGCACTTACAGCAGATCAGCAGATTAAGTTAAATGGTAAGAAAGCACAAATTGGTGAGGCAGTGGACGCAAGAGGTGTTCCATATTATATGGCACAGATGAATGAGTTCCTCCGTTCATTTGCACAACAGTTTAATGACATTATGATAGGCAAAGATAATTTGTATGGAGAGGACGTAGATTTCTCTTTTATTACAGCAAAACATGTTGTGACGGGCAAAGATACTACTTTTGTGAATATTGAAGGTGGAAAAACCTATACGTCTTCCATGGATTGTTATTTTAAACTGACGTGCCGTAATGCGTCAATTGATAGTAAGTGTATGAAGGACCCATCCTTGATATCTACAACGGCGGATATCAAAGATGGTATAGATAAGGCAGAAGTTATTGAAGAATTGTTGAAGTTAAAGTCAGATACAGTTATGTATCGTGGCGGTGGTGCAGATGATTTCTTGCAGTGTATGATAGCAGATATTTCGGTAGATACAGAGGAATCAAGAGTATTTGCAGCAAATTATAAGAACGTAGCGACAGCGATTGATAATCAGCGACAGTCAATTTCTGGTGTAGATGAAGATGAAGAGGCATTGGATTTGGTTAAATTCCAGAATGCATATAATCTTTCTTCAAAAATGGTTTCTGTTTTAACAGAGATTTATGACCGATTAATATTAGAGACCGGTGTATAGGAGGTTTTATGAGAATTACCAATAATATGATGTTGAAGACTACAATGTCAAATATTTATGGAAATAAAGAGAACGTAAATACGTTGAATAATCAGATGTCTTCACAGAAAAAGATTTCCAGACCATCTGAAGACCCGGTAGTTGCGATTCGTGCACTTCGTCTTCGTAGTAATTTAAGTGAAATTGACCAGTATTATGAAAAGAATATTCCGGATGCGGAAGCGTGGTTGGATGTAACAGAGACTGCATTGAAAAATATGGAAAGTATTCTTTCGGATGTGCGTACCCAGTGTACTTATGGTGCGACAGGAACATTGACAGCGGATGACCGTGAGGCGATATTAAAAAGCTTGACACAGTTAAGAGAACAGTTATACGCAGAAGGCAATACGGATTATGCAGGACGTACTGTATTTACCGGATTCCGTACCAATTGTAACCTTACTTTTGAAAACGATGAGAAGAATACTTCTTATGATATTACACAGATGTTTAGTGAAGTAGATATTGAGAAAGAGCATCGTTATTATAAGGGGAATGCAGAAGTTCCTACCGATGATAACATCACACAGGGTGATACACCGGGTGAATTGGAGCGTACAGAATGTGATCGTATTCGTTTCGCATATAATAATCTGGATGTAGATAAGGATACAAATGAGATTAAGAATTTGAAGCTTCAGTATACGGATGGCACGGTTGTTGATGGAAAACTCGTATATAATGATTTGACATCTATGACAACAATAAATGGTGATCCGGTAACTATAAATAAATATGCTACTGTTCAGGAATGGAAGGATGCAACCAATTTTGAGACAGGAATGGCAGATAATGAGATTGTTGTGATTGCTGAAACCGGAGAGATGATTCTGGGTAAAGATGTGTCAACTACAATAGAAGCGAAGGATTATTCGTTGTCAGTATCTTATAGTAAAACCGGATTTGTGAAAGGTGAACTTCGACCGGAATATTATTTTAACTGTAAAGATACATCTCCTCAGAATGAAGTGCCAATTGAATATAAGAAGTTTGATGATGAGGGTAATGAGCTGACACAAGATATTAATTATATCGTTGCTCAGAATCAGACACTTACTATTAATACAAATGCAGCAGATGTATTTAATGAGGATGCTGGACGTGATGTGGATGAGATGATTGATGCTATGAAGTATGCAATGGACGCGCATAATAAAGTGGATCGCATTAATGAGATGATGGGGCTGGAAGAATACGCCAGCGAAGAAGACCAGGCAAAACTTCAGAAGTGGAAAGATGCAGCACAAAAAGAAGCGGATTATGCAGATGATAATTTAAAGAAGTTGTATAATACGTATATTGGTAATTTTGATTCTTATTTGTCGAATGTTAATTTAGCACTTACGACAGTTGGTAGTAAGGGTGATCAGCTTGCATTGACAGAAAATCGTATGTCAAATCAGCAGTTGACTATTTCTGAGTTAAAGTCATCAAATGAAGACAGAGAACTTTCTGATATTATCATCGAATATACTTCTGCATATACTGCATATCAGGGATGCTTGCAGGCAGCAGGCAAGATTAATCAGAATACATTATTGAATTATATCTAAACAATAAGGAAGGCATATGCCTTCCTTGTTATATAAAAGGACCGTCGGAGACGGCTAGAAAACCAGGAGGAGAAACTATGAGGGCAGAAACAAGATTGTTTGGGGTAATTGATATTCCGGATGAAAAAGTAATTGTTTTAGAGAATGGAATGATTGGATTCCCGGAGTTACAGCATTTTGCATTGATTTTTGATGCGGAAAAGGAGAATGGCGGTAAAATTAAATGGTTGCAGTCTATGGATGATCCGGCAACTGCATTTCCTGTAATGGATCCGACCATTATTAAGAAGGATTATGATCCGTCCATTAATGATGAAATCATTAAACCGTTAGGTAAATTGACGGGAGAAAATATTTTTGTGTTATCGACTGTTACAGTTCCGAAGGAACTTGAAAAAATGTCTATTAATTTGAAAGCACCAATTATTATTAACTCGGAGACGAAGAAAGGTGCACAGATTATTGTAGAAGATGATTTGCCGGTGAAATATATGATTTATGACCTGCTTAAAAATCGAAAAGAGAAGGCAGGTGAATAGGCATGTTAGCATTAACCAGAAAAAAGGGAGAATCTCTTGTTGTAAATAACAATATAGAAATCACTGTTTTGGAAATTCGTGGAGACCAGATTAAAATTGGTATTCAGGCACCGAAGGAAGTGCCTATTTATCGAAAGGAAGTATATTTGCAGATTCAGAAAGAAAATGAAGAAGCAATTGGTATTGACGGATTAGAAGTACTGAACAATTTGTTAGACTAAGGATAGGATTGCGTATGCCAGAAAATTATTTAATGATTATGATTCAGAGCCTGAAAAAGAAGATAGAGGTTCTTGATTGTATTATTGATGCAGATGAGAGACAAAAAATCGGTTTAGAGGACCCAAGTCTTGACCCAGATGATTTTGATAAAATTGTAGAAGAAAAAGCAAAATATATTGAGCATCTCGATCTGTTGGATCAGGGATTTGATAAGTTGTTTGAACGTGTCAAAGATCAATTGAATGATAATCGTGAACTCTATAAAGATGAGATTAAAGAGATGCAGACATTGATTACTACTGTGACAGAAAAGAGTAATAAGATTCAGGTGCAAGAAGCCAGAAACAAAGAGTTGATGACACAGAAGTTTGCAAAAGTGCATAAGCAGGCACGTGATGTGCGTGCAAGTCAGCAGGCTGTAAATCAGTACTATCAGAATATGAAGAAGCTGAATTATATTGATCCACAGTTTATGGATAATAAAAAATAGGAAGAGTAAAATGGCTGTTATCAAAGGAATGGACTTTGATAGCAGCTTTTTATATAATGAAAAAATGAAGACGAAACAGACAATTATTTTATTTAAAGGAATCTATGATACATTAGACTTGTTCAGCGACCAGTTAGGTGAGGTATTTTCTGAGTGGGGATACGAACTTTTTGTATATAATGCAGCAGATGTGTTAAACAGTAAGACGTGTCTTTTAAGAATGCTTGCGGAAAAGAATGGTAACGCGGTGGTCGTGACATTTAATAATATGGGATATAATCTGGAAGTGGATGGTGTAAACGTATGGGAGCATTTTGATGTCCCGTATATAAATATTTTGATGGATCATCCGTTTCATTTTGAAAAGCCGATGAAGGAAGCTCCGAAAACGGCAGTGGTACTTTGCACAGACCGGAATCATGTGAAATATATCCGTAGATTTTACAAGAATATTCACCGGACAGATTTTCTTCCACATGCAGGGATAGCGTTGGGTGGAAAGCATAAGCCACTAAAGGAGCGGAAAATAGATGTACTATATGCAGGAGCACTTCCGATTTATACGGTTGGTAAAATGATACCGAATTTGGGGGAAATGTATGGTCTAGATACTGCGGATATGATGCGGGAAGTGTTGCAAGAGTTGGTGGTTCATCCAGATAAAACAACGGAATGTGCGATAGAAGAATATGTGCATGCGAATACGAAGTGTGGACAGGAGTTAGAAGAAGAGCAGCTGCGGCATTTAATTACACATATGCGTTTTTTAGATTCTTATGCTACGTCCTTTTTTAGAGAACAGGCTGTGCGGAGTCTTGTGGAAAATGGGATAGAAGTTACTGCGTATGGAGTAGGATGGGATTTGTGTGAATGGAGCAATAATCCATATTTGAAGTATGGAGGGAAGGTGCTTGCTCCGCAGATTTTACCATTAATGAATGATGCAAAAATCGTGTTGAATACGATGACTTGGTTTAAGGCAGGAGCGCATGACCGCATTTTTAATGGAATGTTAGCAGGTGCTGCGGTGGTGACGGATGATTCGACTTATCTGCGTCGTGAGTGTACTGACGGAAAAGAACTGGTAATGTTTCGGAGAGAAGATATTTTAACATTGCCAGAGAGGGTTTGTGATTTGTTCGGTCATATGGAACAGACACAGATGATGGCAGATTGTGGATATGAATTTGCAAAACAGCATCATACGTGGAAAAATCGTGCTGAGTATATTGTGGAATGTTTTTTTGATTCATAGGAATAGAAAAGGATGCATGGATGAGAGAAAGTGGAGTAGGAGAAAAAGTATGCATATATTGATGTACCGCTGGAAAGCGTATAATTACTGGGATATAGAAGAAACGTTCAAGTTATTGGGGCATACGGTGGATAATATTGAGCAGAAACTGGGGAATTATGATATAGACCCGGAATTTGAGGTGATATTAAGAGACCGATTATATCAGGTTCGCTATGATATGGTGTTTACGGTGAATTATTTTGCGCTGATTTCAAACATTTGTCAGGAATTAGGAATAAAATATGTAAGCTGGACCTGTGATAATCCTTTGATTAGCATGTATCATCAGTCTGTATTTCATGATTGTAATTATATTTTTACATTTGATAAGACAAACTATTTGGAATTCAAGGCCATGGGAGTGAAACATATCTGGTATTTGCCGTTAGCGGTAGATGCAGAGCGAATGGATGCGGTGATTGATGGAAGGATAGCGGCAGCGGGGATGGACAAGAGAGTCTATGCCGGAGATGTGGCATTCGTGGGAAGTCTTTATGAGCGGAATTCTTATGATAAATTGAAACACAAACTGCCGGAGTATTTACAGGGATATTTTGATGCGGTAATGGAGGCACAGTTAAATATCAGCGGAGCAAATATTATTGAACTGATGCTGACAACAGATATTTTAGAGCAGTTGCAGCAGTATTTTAAATTAGAAAAATCATCAGAAGAATCTTTTTCGGATTTGGGATTGATTTTTCAAACAACGGTTCTGGGATTTAAAATAGCAGAAGTGCAGCGCAGACGGGCATTGATTGAGTTATCAAAATATTTTTCTGTAAATGTATATAGTAATAGTGATGTCAGTGATTTGGTGCGAGTGCGTTATATGGGGTCAGTTGATTATTGGAGTGAAATGCCAAAAGTATTCCGAGAATCAAAAATCAATTTGAATTTCACAATTCCGAATATCAAAAGTGGTATTCCGTTGCGCGTGTGGGATGTACTAGGGTCAGGTGGATTTCTTTTGACGAATTATCAGGCAGAGATTCCGTATTATTTCACAGAAGGGGAAGAGTTGGTCTGCTTCGACGGTCTAGAAGATATGCGTGAAAAAGTAGCATACTATTTAGAGCATGAAGAAGAGCGAAAACGGATTGCAGAAAATGGATATAGAAAGGTAAAGGAACATCATACTTATGTACAGCGCATAAATGAAATGCTTCGGATAATAGAAGAATAAAAATGGAGTTGTTGCAAAATGAAAGTTTATTAAAATATTCATTTTGCAATAGCTCCATTTTTGCTTTTGGGTGCAAAAAAATAGGATGAAAGTACATTGTATGCAACAAGTAAACATGCTAAGATGTGTAATAAGATATTGTTGAAAATACGGACTTATATAGAAAATAGATTTCAGAAAGGCCAATAGTTATGAAAATGAGAGAAGGAAAATGGAACTGGAAAAGAGGCGTAGCAGCTTTGCTGTGTACGACGACCATCCTGACGAATACGGGCATTGTAGAGGCAGCGGAATATGTTGATTTTACAGATGTGCAGGAAGAAATAGTAGAGTTGGTTGAAACTGCGGAAATGTCAGAGACAGAAGTAGTTGTAACGGAGATAATTGAGACGGAAACAATTGAAAC
>JAFYQA010000105.1 GCA_017547315.1 Roseburia sp.
CTTAAGTAAATGCCTAATACCTCTTTTTCAAACCCTAAACGAATCTCTTTCGCATACTCCGGCAAATTTGGCAGTTTAATTTCATAATCAGCCTTATCCTCTTCTGTCGCAAAATCGAATAAAGTCATCTGACCGGACATCGATTTCTTCTTTTCGTTCGCCAGATTATCCATAACAATCGCATAGATATTCATCATCTGCTGACGATTACCCTCTAAACAGTCACAAGCTCCCGCCTTGATCAGATTCTCCACTGCGCGCTTGTTCACTTCACGACTGGATACGCGTTCCAAAAAGGTCTGCAATGTTTTAAATGTACCATTTGCTTTTCGTTCCTCTAAAATCGTATCTACGACCGGACGCCCAATACTTTTTATCGCATACATACCATAACGAATATTACCATTTACCGCAGAGAAAACACCTTCTCCTTCATTGATATCCGGTGGCAATACAGAAATGCCCATCTGACGGCAACTATAGATATATTCCGAAACTTTTTTTGCATTATCAATCACGGATGTCATAAGTGCTGCCATAAATTCAACCGGATAATAATATTTCAAATATGCGGTCTGATATGCTACAACAGCATAGGCTGCCGCATGTGATTTATTAAACGCATACTTCGCGAAGTCTACCATGGAGTCGTAAATCTGATTCGCAGCTGCTTCACTGATGCCATTAGCAATACATCCTTTGATGCCTTGTTCTTCATTACCATATACAAAATTTTGACGCTCCGCATCAATGACATACTGTTTCTTTTTACTCATGGCACGACGGATATTATCTGCCTGCCCCATTGTATACCCGGCCAAATCCTGTACGATCTGCATAACCTGCTCCTGGTACACAATACAACCATAAGTAGGTTCCAAAATGTGTTCTAATTCCTTGCAGACATAAGAAATGCTTTCCGGCTCATTTTTACCCTTGATGTACTTTGGAATAAAATCCATTGGGCCCGGACGATACAACGAAATACCCGCGATAACGTCCTCTAAACTCTGCGGTTTCAACTCCTTCATGAAGTTCTTCATGCCGGCACTTTCCAACTGGAAAATACCATCGCATTTTCCTGTACCGATAGAGTCTAAAACCTTTTTATCATTATAATCAATGCTATCCACATCGATTTTTATTCCATGATTTTTCTCCACTAAATCTACTGCATTCTTGATAACCGTAAGGGTACGAAGCCCCAAGAAATCCATTTTTAGCAGTCCTAACTCTTCAATAGTGGTCATAACAAACTGTGTCGTCAACGTACCATCCGAAGCTTTCGATAACGGTACATACTCATCCATCGCTTCCTGTGAAATCACGACACCTGCTGCATGCATCGAACTATGACGCGGCAAACCTTCCAGACGTTTTGACATATCAATCAGAGTCTTAATCGAAGGATCAGACTCATAAGTCGCACGAAGCTCAGGATTCATAATAAGTGCTTTATCAATCGTAATTCCAAGTTCATTTGGAATCATTTTAGCAATCGTATCACAGGTGCTGTACGGCAAATCCATAACACGTCCAACATCGCGGATAACACCTTTTGCCAGTAATGTACCAAAGGTAATAATCTGTGTTACACAATCTTTGCCATATTTTTCCACTACATAATCAATAACTTCTCCTCGACGTTCGAAGCAGAAGTCAATATCGATATCCGGCATCGTTACTCGTGCCGGATTTAAAAAACGTTCAAAAAGTAAACTATATCGAATCGGGTCAATATTCGTAATACCGGTCGTGTAAGCAACCAAACTTCCTGCCGCACTACCTCGTCCCGGTCCAACCGGAATATCATGCGTTCTCGCGTAATTGATAAAATCCCATACGATTAAGAAATAGTCTACATAACCCATGTTTTTAATGACACCAAGCTCATAATCTAATCTCGGCGCCATCTCTTCATGATTGTCCGGATATCTGCGCACCAGACCTTCATGACATAATTTATTCAGATAAGTCCACGAATCATAGCCTTTTGGCACTTCAAAATGTGGTAACTTGGTTACACCGAACTCTATCTCTACGTGACATCGCTCTGCAATTTTGGCTGTATTATCAATGGCCTGCAACGCATACGGAAAAAGTGTCCGCATTTCCTCTTCGGACTTCACGTAATACTGTCCACCTTCGTAACGCATACGATTCTCGTCGGATAATTTTTTACCAGTCTGAATACACAATAAAATATCATGCGCCTCTGCATCATCTGCATAGGTATAGTGAATATCGTTGGTCGCCACCAGTTCAATACCAGTGTCCTGGCTAAGACGTAGCAACTGATTATTTACTGTTTTCTGCTCCGGAATACCATGATCCTGTAACTCTAAGAAGAAATTCCCCTTACCAAAACAACGCTCGTATTTATAAGCAACTTCTTTCGCCTCTTCATACATGCCTCGAACAAGGTAACGCTGTACCTCACCTGCCAAGCAGGCAGAAAGTGCAATAATGCCCTCATGGTAATTCTCTAAAACTTCCATGTCTACTCGCGGTTTGTAATAATAGCCATCTACAAAGCCTTTGGACACAATCTTCATCAAGTTCTGATAACCCTGATTATTCTCTGCTAAAAGCACCAAATGATAATAACGGTCATCCCCGTGTCCCGCCTCGCGGTCAAAACGGGAATTCGGTGCCACATATACCTCGCATCCTAAAATCGGATTAATACCTGCTGCCTTTGCTGCTTTATAAAAATCAATAGCACCATACATTACTCCATGGTCCGTAATCGCAGCACTATCCATACCGAGTTCTTTTACTCTTGCCACATATTCTTTTATTTTATTCGAACCGTCCAACAAACTGAATTCTGTATGGACGTGGAGATGTGTAAATGCCATTGTCTGTTACCTTTCTATCATTCATTTTGAAGAATGTGCCACCCTTATATACAATGGCTCATATTACAAAAATAACCTTGTATCTAAATTACAAGGTTATTTTTATATTCATTCTCCATTACTAACTTGTATCAAACTTCTATTTTTCTTAGTTGAATTTTGCTTTCTGCTCTTCTAAGAATGTTGGATCTTCAAAATAATTAATCTTCATAGCTGCTTTTACTTCACTTAATGTCTCTGCAGCTTTTGCAGATGCTACTTCAGAACCTTTCTTCAAGATCTCGTATACGCCTTCGATGTTCTTCTCATACTCTGCACGTCTTGCACGAATTGGTGCAAGTTCTTCGTTCATAACTTTCATTAAGAACTTCTTCACTTTTACGTCACCGAGACCGCCGCGCTGATAATGTGCTTTTAATTCGTCTAAGTTTGCGTATTCTGGAAGATATTCTGCAAAATGACCATCATTTGAGAACGCATCTAAGTACGTAAATACCATATTACCTTCTACATGACCAGGGTCCTCTTTTCTAATATGGGTAGGATCTGTGTACATAGACATAATCTTCTTGTTCACAGATTCTTCCGGCTCAGCAAGATAAATTGCATTTCCTAATGACTTGCTCATTTTTGCTTTGCCGTCAATACCAGGAAGTCTCAAACATGCCTTATTGGAAGGAAGTAAAATCTGTGGATCTACTAATGTATCACCATACACATAATTAAACTTATGAACGATTTCCTTCGCCTGTTCAATCATTGGCATCTGATCTTCACCAACTGGTACTACATTTGCTTTAAACGCTGTGATGTCTGCAGCCTGGCTGATTGGATATGTGAAAAATCCTACTGGGATACTTGTTTCAAAATTACGCATCTGAATCTCTGCTTTTACAGTTGGATTACGCTGTAATCTGGAAACTGTCACAAGATTCATATAATAAAAACTAAGCTCTGTTAATTCTTTTACATGAGACTGGATGAAAATGTTAGACTTTGCTGGATCAATACCTACTGATAAATAGTCTAACGCAACTTCCATGATATTATCACGAACCTTCTTTGGGTTGTCCGCATTATCTGTAAGTGCCTGCGCATCCGCAATCATGATATAAATCTCATCAAATTCTCCGGAATTCTGTAATTCTACTCTTCTTTTTAAAGAACCAACATAATGTCCGATGTGGAGCTGTCCTGTTGGTCTGTCACCTGTCAAAATGATTTTCTTATCTGCCATACTATAAATCTCCCATTTTCTCAAGCACCTCACACTAGCCTCACAGATAATATCTGCGAGCAGTATTCACTGCTCATCTAATGCAAGCTATCTTACATTCTCCTTGCTTGCGCTCATTCCATTATAGCGTTTTCTTTACAATATCGCAACTTAGAAAATACTTTTTTCTCTAAAGTATTCATTCTTGTTACAACATACAAATCAAAACACCCTATCCTCACACGAAGATAGGGTCTACATCTTACATTATATTTTGTACTTGTTTTATAAATTCTTCATCACACTCTACAATACGGCAGATTTTGCCAATCGGCTCATTTTCTTTCAGCATATTTATAACTAAGGTTTTCTTAGTTTGTAAGGCTCCTTCCTATAGCCTATGCAGAAACTGCCTGCAATAATTATACGAAAAAAAGAGTATCAGACAATTGCAAGTTGAACGTTCCATTTCTTTTAGAAGAAGTTCTTAAATAAGGGTGTGGCTTATTTTTATTTCACGTTCGCAACTAATTTATCGTCCTGTGTATCTATGAAAATCGTATCGCCCTCTCCGACTTCGTCAGCTAAAATCAGCTTCGCTGATAAAGTCTCTACGTGTTTCTGCAAGAATCGTTTTAACGGTCTTGCTCCGTAGATTGGGTCGTATCCGTTTTCTACAATAAATATTTTGGCAGCATCACTTAATTCTACCGAAATATTACGGTCTGCTAAGCGATCATTTAATTC